>PSRA01000249.1 GCA_003175695.1 Bacteroidota bacterium
TGGATTGTTTTAACACTTATCTTTGAACAAATTCTTTTCATGAAGAGAGTGATCATGCTCATCATCATTGTTGCCTTGGCCGGATTTACTGCATATAAATTGCTTTCGAAAAAACAGGTAATTTCTGAGGCCAAAGCAGAATCGCCTCTCATGATCAGCAAAAATTCAGAAGCCTTTAATGCGTCGTTTGAAAAATTAATGAATGACTATTTTGGAATCAAAGAAGGGTTGGTCGAATGGGACACTACCAAAGCCAATCAGGCGGCAACAGCTTTGATCACCAGTGCTGACAGTCTTTTATTAAAGGAATTGAAAGCTGATTCTAATGTGGTGTTGACGGCGGAAAATTATGCGTCAAGTATTAGCAATGAGGCGAAGGGATTTATTGGTGAAAAATCGATCGAACAAAAAAGACATTCATTTAATATGCTGACCAGCGAAATGTACGACCTGGTGCGCGTAGTTAAATATGATAAGGAAGTGTTGTTCCACATAAAATGTCCAATGGCATTCAATGATTCGCTGGAAGGATATTGGTTGAGCAATACGAGCAAGATAACTAATCCATACCTGGGTAAGAAACATCCTACGTATAAGGATAAGATGTTGGGTTGTGGTGAGGTCGTTGATTCCCTGGATTTTGCAAGGAAATAATCCGGTAGGAGTATTTTACCTCAACGAATATTTCTTCTTCATCATTTCAATGCCAAGGATCAAGCTTACCATTTTTTACCAGCTAGATGAATCTTATGAAAAAATTGGTATTGGAATTGGTCTTTATTGTCTGCCTGAGTTCCGTTTATGCTCAAAATAAATTTACACTCACTGGATACGTTAGGGATTCCCTGTCCTCGGAATCTCTGATCGGCGCTACTATCACAATTTCCGGCAAAGCAAAAGGGGTGAACAGCAATCAGTACGGTTTTTATTCAATCACGCTGCCTGAGGGACAATATACTGTTACCTGTACTTATGTCGGCTATCAATCTTTGAAAACAGAAATTGACCTTTCAACCAATACCAATTTCAATTTTCTCTTATTGCCAAAAATTTCGACAAACGAAGCAGTGGTCGTCTATTCAAAACGAAGAGACGCGAATGTAAAAAGTGCTCAAATGGGCAAGATCGATCTATCCATGAATCAGATCAAATCACTGCCTGTTTTGTTTGGAGAACTGGACATCATGAAAACATTGCAATTATTGCCGGGCGTGTCAAATGCCGGTGAAGGGAACACCGGTCTTTATGTTCGCGGTGGTGGTCCGGACCAGAATCTTATTTTGTTGGACGACGCGAATGTGTACAACACGGGTCATCTGTTTGGCTTTTTTTCCGTGTTCAATTCAGACGCGATTAAAAACACAACCCTGATCAAAGGAGGCATGCCGGCACAATATGGAGGCAGACTTTCATCAGTACTGGATATTACCATGAAAGAAGGCAATATGAATAAGTTCCAGGTAGATGGCGGCATTGGTTTAATTTCATCGAGGATATCGATCCAGGGGCCGATTAAAAAGCAAAAAGCTTCTTTCATTGTTTCCGCACGTCGTACCTACATTGACCTGTTGGTAAAACCATTCGTACCTAAATCCAGTCAGTTTTATGGTTCCGGATATTATTTCTATGACCTTAATGCAAAAATGAACTACCAGTTTTCTGACAAAAACCGACTTTACCTGAGCGGCTACTTTGGAAGGGATGTTTTCGATTTCAGGAATTCACAGCGTTCTTTTAAAACAAATATTCCATGGGGGAATATAACGGCTACGCTCAGGTGGAATCATGTATTTAATAGAAAATTATTTGCCAACACGACTCTTTTGTACAACGACTATACATTTGCATTCAATGCCACGCAGGAGAACTTGAACCTGAGCCTTGCATCAGGCATTCACGACCTGACGGCCAAGACAGATTTTGACTATTATCCCAACCCTCAGCACAAAGTAAAATTTGGAGCATCTTACACATATCACACTTTCACGCCGAATATTTTGACCGGCAACCAGGACTCTACCGTATTCACGCCGAATAATTCAAATAAGAAGTATGCCAATGAAATGGCATTATACCTCCAGGACGATTGGGAAATCAGCGAAAAATTTCAAGTCAATGCGGGTTTACGCTGGAGTGCATTCCAACAGATCGGGCCTTATACAATTTATCATAGTGATTCCAATGGAAATAAACTCGACAGTACCGTGTATAAAAGAGGACAGAGCATCAAAACCTATGGCGGACTCGAACCGCGATTGACTGTGCGTTATGCAATTAATGATGAGACGTCCGTCAAGGCTTCTGTCACCCGTAATCTTCAGTATATTCATCTCGTGAGCAACGCCGGCACTACTTTGCCTACTGATCTGTGGGTGCCGAGCACCTACCGGGTTCAACCGCAAATAGGTTGGCAATATGCGGCGGGATTATTCCGGAATTTCAAGAACAATACCTATGAAACTTCACTCGAGGTTTATTATAAGGACATGCAGAACCAGATCGAATACAAAGAAGGCTATACGCCATCGCTCCGTGATCCGGAAGCGTCATTTGTATTTGGTAAAGGTTGGAGTTATGGAGCTGAATTATTCCTGAACAAGACAAAGGGTCGCCTCACCGGTTGGGTAGGATACACTTTGTCATGGACCTGGAGAAAATTTCCCCAGCTCAATAAGGGTGAAGCATATCCTGCAAAATACGACCGGCGGCATGATCTTTCGGTCGTGGGTATGTATGAGTTGAACAAACATTGGAAGGTATCGGCAGTATTTGTGTATGCAACCGGTAATGCAACTTCTCTGCCGGAACAATTCTATGTGATTGAGGGCGTGCTGACGCAGGAATATAGCCGGATCAATCAATACAGATTGCCGGCATATCACAGACTGGATCTTGCTGCCACCTACACGCCTACCTACAAACCCAATAGAAAGATACATGGAAGCTGGGTTTTCAGCATTTATAACGTCTACAGCCACCTGAATCCATATTTTATTTATTTCAGCCAGACCGGTAGTCCTTTCCAGGGAACAGTCAAGGTGGAGGCCAGGCAGGTTTCGTTATTCCCGATTTTACCTTCGGTTACATGGAACTTCAGGTTCTAATTATGTTTCACGCAAAGTCTCAAAGGCGTTCGTGATTTATACTTTGCGCCCTTGCTTCTTCCTTTGCGTCTCGGGTGAAATGGGGAAGCCGTTCACCGGTCATCATACACAAACTTCACGGTCGCGCTTTTTTGCTCACTTGAAGAAAGAAATACTTCAAACTTTTTGCTGCCCGCTTTAACTACCATTAGTGCGGTATTAGGAGGGATCAAACCGAGGTTATCTGCATACATCACAAGTTCGTATTCTACGCCAGGAATTGCTGTAAAGTCAAGGTTCAAAGGTTTATCAGTCAGCATTTGCTTGTACAGCAATAACTTTCCATTGATAAACACGGTAATGGTGTCATTATCGATCTCGCCGTTGTCATATAGCTGAATTTGGATATGGGGTGAGGTAACAACAACTGTTCGAACCATATCCTTCTTCCTTGGTTCAATATGAAGTGACTCCTGCAGCCGGGCAAGACTATCATTTTGAAAAATGCCGTTTGAAAACGTGGATTGAACAGCTCTCTCCAGATAAATTTTTCCAGGAGGACATGCGCCTGACTGTCCAACCACGTGTCCTTTCCATTCGCCTGAAAGTGATTCTGTATTTCCTTTTTTTTCGTAGACCAGGTCATATGTCTTGATGCAGGGGACGCAATAGCCGGGAATATTGGATTGTAAAACTTTGTCTTCCGTTAATACCAATCGGTGTGTTTGAGGGTCGTACCTTCCCTCAAAACTGAGACGGACAAATTTTGTCGTGTCATAATAGTCATACGCCCTGCCCTCAATTGAATTGTTGGCGGATCGAATTTCTAATTCAATAAAATATTGAGGATAACAGCCACCAGGATTTTGCGTGAGCGTCCCTTTCCAAATGCCATTGAGGTCTTCGGCCCTGAGAGAAGAAGAAGCGCAAAGAATAAGCAGGCAGAATAAAATGCGCACGTGAAAAATTTAATGGAATTTAACCCTTGTATCAAGCCTGACAGGAAAAATTATTTGTGCGGCTACTGGGGCTTTTCATATTTGAACAAAACGACCGCATTCTTTTGTTCGGTGGAAACGATCCTGACCTCATATCTTTTTTCACCCGCTTTTACCACCATCAGAGAGGTATTGGGAGGAATATCGCCCAGGTTTTCAGCAACCATTACGAGTTCATGCTCACCGCCTTCTTCCACATGAATTTTTACTACAATAGCCTGATCCGTCAACCGCGCATTTGAAAGAATCAGTTTCTTATCGTAGTAAACAGACACTGTATCGTTGTCAATAGTTCCGTCATCATAAATATTCAGCTCAACGTCCGGCGTGTTCACTGCAATTGATTTGACTACCTCATTGCTCCTGGTTGCGAGTACTTTGGGTACTACAACGACTGGCATGGCCTTTTTCTCAATGCTGGCAATGGTATCTTTCTCCATCGGTGCGAGACTGTGTTTGTTGGGATCCGACTTCGCCAAGTCCTTTGTGATGGGCACTGGTTTTGGGGTGGCTTTTACAGGAGGTTTGGCCACAGGTTTTGCAGGCGTGCTGGTCTTATTTTGAGCTACCGGCGGATTTTTGACAGTTGAACTAGCCGCTGGTTTTTTTACCACGGGCTTTTTGGTTGAAGCGACAGGCTTTTTGGCTGGTGGTTTTGTCGCTGCAATATTCGGCTTGGGATTAACGTGAGTTGCGGCAGTATCGGTGGTTTCCTTTTTTTCAGGAGCCGATTTCCTGGCTGAACCTTCCGTCTGCTTTTCCTTTTTTTCCAGGAAAGGCTCTTTATAGAAGTCAGTTTCAGGAACTTTGTGAAGAAAAATAATACCCTTGCCGCAATTTGACGTATCCCGGACATTCTTGCTCGTGTAAGTGCCTTCCAAAAATTCTTCATCACCTAACTTCGAATATTGAAGATAACAGGTCATTATGCAGGCTGATCCTGCCACCATCCGAAGTTCTACAATCTTGAGTTCGCGTAGTAATACTTTGTGAGCGCCTGGATCCACCCAGCCGTCGGCTTCGGCTTTGCCATAGAAAACAGTGCTTTTGTAGGAATAGGTAACAGCATCAAAATTTTTTCCGGTTTGGGCAATCTGAACTTCCATTTTATATCGATCGTCGATGCCCATGAGGCGTTCATATGCTTCGTTGGAGCGAAAATGGCCACGCCAGATCCCAGTCACGTTCTGGCTTTTCGCCAGGGAAGAAATAAGCAAAAAACAACCGAAGAAATATGCCCTGCTGCCCACGATTTTCATCGAAGCAAATTAATAAATATTTGGCCCATGAATCAATTGGTAAATAGATAAATGGCAATAGTTTGTTAAATTTGCGGTTCTTTTTCAGGACGTTTTGCGCATAAGTTATTGTTGATATGGAAGATGGAAATCTGATTTTGAAATGGTACCAGTTGAAACTATTTGATAGGAATGATCTTCAGTTGAATAATGACTGATATTCGCGATCCGATTTGTAACTAAATTTTTTAAGGACGAATGATTAATATTAGTTTTCCTGATGGCGCCATCAGGGAATTTAAGGAAGGAGTAACCGCGATGGAAATTGCGAAATCCATCAGCGAAGGATTGGCAAGAAAGGTAATTGCAGCCAGTGTGAATGGTCAGGTTTGGGACGCAAACCGGCCTATTTATCAGGATGCTTCTGTGAAATTATTAACCTGGAATGATGGTCAAGGGAAATCTACATTTTGGCATTCCACAGCCCACTTGATGGCCGAAGCTGTTGAATCTATGTATCCAGGAGTTAAATTCTGGGTGGGACCTCCGGTCGAAAACGGCTTTTATTATGACATGGACCTGGGTGGCAGGCATATCTCCGAGGATGATTTGAGAAAATTGGAAGTGAAGATGGCGGAACTTGCCAGACAAAACAACGTTTACGTTAGAAAAGAGGTTCCCAAAGCTGACGCCATACAGTATTTCACGGAGAAAGGTGATGAATATAAACTCGATCTATTACAAGGTTTGAAGGATGGCGAGATCACTTTTTATACGCAGGGAAAATTTACAGACTTGTGTCGTGGACCTCATATTCCAAATACGGGGTTGATCAAGGCTGTCAAACTGACTAATATCGCGGGGGCTTATTGGAAAGGAGATGAGAGGAATAAACAATTGACCCGGATTTATGGAGTCAGCTTCCCATCCCAAAAGGAACTAGATGAATATCTTTTGATGCTCGAGGAAGCGAAGAAACGCGACCACCGAAAACTCGGCAAGGAATTGGGCATTTTTACCATGGACGACGATGTTGGACCCGGTCTTCCATTATGGCTTCCAAATGGAACTGTCATCATTGAAGAGCTGGAAAAACTGGCCAAAGAAACAGAGTTGGCAGCAGGATACAAAAGGGTGGTGACTCCCCATATCGCCAAAGAGAATTTATACCTGACAAGCGGGCACTTACCATATTACCAGGACAGTATGTATCCTCCCATGGAGTTGGAAGGAATTAAGTACTATCTAAAGGCGATGAACTGCCCCCATCATCATAAAATCTTTGCGGCAGAATCAAGGAGTTATCGTGATTTGCCATTAAGACTTGCAGAATACGGCACTTGTTACAGATATGAGCAAAGTGGCGAATTGTTCGGCCTTATGCGAGTACGTTGCCTCCACATGAATGACGCCCATATTTATTGTAACAAAGAACAATTTGCGGACGAGTTCAAGGCGGTGAACGACATGTACGTTAAGTATTTCAAGATATTCGGGATCGACAAATATGTCATGCGATTGAGTTTGCATGAACCCTCCAAACTGGGTCAGAAATACATTGACGAACCGCGGTTATGGATAGAAACCGAAGATATGGTTAGAAAGGTTTTGAAAGAAACCGGAACGCCTTTTGTCGAAGTGCCTGACGAAGCCGCATTTTACGGACCAAAAATAGACGTGCAAATCTGGAGTACTATCGGCAGGGAGTTTACCCTGGCTACCAACCAGGTTGACTTTGCGCAGGGACGCCGGTTCAACCTTGAGTACACAACCAAAGACAACCAGGCCGAAACGCCACTGATCATTCACCGAGCGCCTTTGGGAACCCATGAAAGGTTTATCGGATTTTTGCTGGAGCATTACGCGGGAAAATTTCCGGTTTGGCTGGCCCCCTTGCAGGTACGGGTCCTTCCGATCAGTGATAAGTATATATCCTACGCACAAACTATTTCAGAATCGCTCAAAAATGCAGATATTCGTGTATCGGTGGATGACCGTAACGAG
>PSRA01000106.1 GCA_003175695.1 Bacteroidota bacterium
ATGTAGTTGTTTATGACGCTGAATGTCACGCCTGCATTATTGATGGTCTTCGGCTACATCCGGGCCATCGATATGTTTACAAGCACAACGACGTTGAAGATTTCGAAAAACAAATTCAAAGAGCCACTGCACTTATTGAAAAGCAAAAGGCAGGTGGCATTCTGGTTATTACTGAAGGAGTGTTTGGTATGGCGGGTGACCAGGGAAGGTTAAAAGAAATAGCTGCTTTAAAAGACAAATATCAATTTCGTTTACTGGTAGACGATGCTCATGGTTTCGGTACCTTGGGAAAGACGGGTGCAGGAGCAGGCGAAGAACAAGGGGTCCAGGATAGGATCGATTTGTATTTTTCTACTTTCGCCAAGTCAATGGCTTCCATCGGAGCATTTGTTTCGGGCGAAAAAATTATCATTGACTATATCCGTTACAACATAAGAAGTCAAATTTTCGCAAAGAGTCTGCCTATGCCATTTGTGATCGGCAATCTTAAAAGACTTGAATTATTAAGGACGAATCCTTCGCTCAAAGATAAACTGTGGGACAACGCGACAAAACTTCAAAAGGGTCTCAGGCAAAAAGGATTCGATATTGGAAAAACGGATTCAGTCGTTACGCCCGTGTACATGAAAGGCGACGTACCGGAAGCAACTGCCATGGTTATGGATCTACGCGAAAACTATGGAATATTTTGTTCTATTGTTGTGTATCCGGTGATTCCAAAAGGACATATTATTTACCGATTAATTCCAACAGCCGTACATACCGATGCCGATATTCATGCAACGCTCATTGCATTTGAAGAAACTAAGAAAAAACTGGACGCAGGCGTGTACAAAGTAGAAGCCATCCCTCATATGGCAGAAGCCTGATCCTGTCTTAATAACAAAACAAAATTCAAAGGCAGTATTCGTAGAAATACGAACCCTGCCTTTTTTAATTACTTGAATATGAATGCAAAGAAAAATATGTTCCAGGCATGAATAAAACAGGCCGATTTTCGTTTATACATAGTAGATAAACCCCTAACGAAAAATCAATTTTATAGGTTGGGTAACTATAACCAGGGTTTGAAAGTTGGGGGAAGAATTCGTCCCTAAACCTGAAAACCTTGTATCGAAAGTGTTCCATACTACCCTTTTTGATGCTCCTTTATCTTGTTTCTTTTCCGGCAGGAAAAAATCCAATTAAAGACTCCACTGTTGTCACCATTAAACTGGACAATGTCACACATCACAAATCAAAAAAACCTTCGATTGATTCCGTCTATTTGATTTTTGATAAATATGATCATTCAGGTGCGGGTATTGTCAAACAGATGTTTTATCCGAGTAACAACCTGGTCACGCTCACTGTTCCCAGTGGAAAGTATTTCGTGAACATTGTCTGTATGGGGACTTATAATCGCGTATACTTCGACTATATATTAATTGCCAAATCAAGGAAGGGAAAAACTTTGTCAATTAAATTGCAAGATCCATCTCTCTTCACACCCGGATTAGTTGACCTGCCCCAGGAAAAAATTGACTTCTCCAATCTGCTGGTGACGCACTTTCACCGCTCCAGATGACGGCCTTTTCGCAGTTATAGTTTCCCCCTTTATGCTGCATGACCTTTGTAAAAGGTTTACAAGGCATTGAAGATGAAAACGGAAGCTTAGGGGGCAAAAAAAAAGCCTCCCTTGAGAGGAGGCCGCACTAATCAAATACCATTAACCATTAAACCTTATCCTATGAAAAGTCAAATATAGTATGTTAGTTTCAAAAAAAAGGTTGCATAATATACCTTTTTTTTTAGTAATAATTACAAAATTGACCAAAATCAATTGTACAAAAGACAATTAATCCTGAATAAGTATACACCCATCTTGTAGGGTCAAATAATGTTACAACTTCAAAAAAAATCATGCTGTTAGCGTTTCCACTTGGAGACGGAAAATTTGAAGTGAATTCAGGGAGACCCTGGTTATCGAGAGAGAATTTTGCTGAACTAATGTATTAAAATAAATTTAAAATGGAGTGATTTTTTAATAACCAAATTCTGCACATAATTGCTGGATACGAAAGATCATGCCCACAAATTTTAGTGAATCCATCACTAAATGACTGATAAAAAACGGCTCATGTCATAAGGACACTTACTTGGGTTTCGTTTTCCGATCAGTTTCATGAGGATGATCAACCTTATTGATTTCTTTCTTGTCCAGAAGAAATTACAGGGTAATCGAATTGATCAAAAACTGGGTAGTTTTTTATTAGCCGTGTCCTACATCTAAGGCGTAGTACGCGGTATTAAATTTCGCTAAGTCTTAATTGAAAAAAGATTGCACCCTGAATTGTCGTGAATTCTCACTGGGTGACCATCAAAAAACCAGCAGTGTCCTACCCTTACGTGCAGTACACTGTCTTACAATTCGTTTTTATTGGTGGCTTGGGAGAGCTACCAGGTCGATTTGAATTTTTTCCTGTAATCATCGAAAGGAACCTTGCCATAAGCGCCCTCACCAAAATATTTTACTAAAAGCTCAAAATCTTTTGGCTCAAGATAACCTGGAATCGCCTGCGGCTGCCCATCTTCAGCAATAAATACTGTGGTTGGAAAACTCAATTGGCCGCCTGTGACATACATAGCAAATTCATTGCACTTATAGTCCGAATTAAATTGGTAAGTGCGGCCATTCCAGGTGATTGCATCTTTTGATTCGGCATTCACTTTTACCGGATAGAATTTTTGCTGGACATATTCAGCCACATTCTTGTTTGAATAAGTCTTTTTATCCATCACTTTGCACCACCCGCACCAGTCCGTGTAGAGGTCTATCAGGATCGGCTTTTTCTCCTTTTGGAGACTCGCAGCTGCCTGGGATAAATTCATCCATTGCACATGATCGGCAAATCCCCTGGGTTTATCTGCACACGAAAAAACAATGAGCCACGCTGACAAAAAAGCCAGTTTAAATTTTTGCATAGTATTTTTGTTTTGCTTTATGATCATAACGTACAGAAAATAACGAGCGTATACGCCGAACTGCAAATTTAACTATTACAATGCGCAAAATTCTCATTGCCATCACCGGAGCCAGCGGATCCATCTATGCGAGTCAGCTCCTTGAAAAATTGTTGCAATTAAAAGCACAGTGGCAGGAATTGTCCGTGGTAATGACAGATAATGCCAAAAAAGTCTGGGAGACAGAACTTAATAACCAATCCTACCAAAGCATTAATGCTAAATTCTACCAACAACAAGACTTCTTCGCTCCCTTTGCTTCGGGATCGGGACAATACGATACCATGGTAATAATTCCTTGCTCGATGGGCACGCTGGGGCGCATCGCAACAGGGATTTCAAATGACCTTATTACAAGAGCCGCAGATGTCGTTTTAAAAGAAAGAAGAAAACTGATTTGTGTAATCAGAGATACTCCTTATAACCTCATCCACATTCGCAACATGGAGACCATCACGCTCGCCGGGGGAATTATTTGTCCTGCAACGCCTTCCTTTTACAGCAAGCCCTCGAATATCCAGGAGGTCGCAGCCACAGTAGTTGACCGTGTGCTCGACCTGATCAAGCTCGATAATAAGACTTTCAGATGGGGTGAGTAACAGAAAGCTTCTGGTTCTATTCATTTAGATCAACCACTTCCACACCAGGATACTTGCTTTTGTCAAAGACAAACATGTGATCATCGATCGCCGCATTTCCGTTCAGGCTATTGATCGTGTATAGATACCTGTTGCCGCTTTTGTCGAGAAGTTTGCCGGAATAAACTGTATTCTTAGCCTTGTCTATATAGAGGTAAATCTTGTAGAAATTCTTAGTCTTGTCGACTGGTGTCATCTCAATCTCCTGAACCAACTTATTACCAATTTTTTGCTCTCCATTTAGTTTGTAGAGATAATCCTTATCATAAAAGTTAGTCAGCAATTTTTGAGGTGTCATTGAATTAGCAGCCGGATCGAACTTCGTAATGGTGACTTCATTCGAAGATTTATCATAAGTCCACACGGTTTTGGCATCGCTATAAACTTCCTGACCCGGTAAGATGACCCTGTATTTATTGCCCTTTGCATACAGCGTACCCTTTTTGGTTCCCTGAGGATTGCCCTTAGCGTCTTCAATTTGTAAAGTAAAATTTGCCTGGATTCCTTTGTACGATTTGACTTTAGCACTCACCTGGTCCAGAATTTTTTTTGCTTCCGGATCGCTGGTTCCGATGCTGTTCGACTGCGAATATCCCACTACTACAAAACCTGCCATCATGATTCCTAAGACTAAATGCTTCATATATCCAAAAAATTTAAATTGAATCCGCAAGATATTTAAAAAGATGCAATAGATATGCCATTGGAACAAGTCTTTGACCCAGAGCCACAAGTAATCCGGAGTCAGGGTGTCAAATATCGAGTATTACATCTCCAGTATCAGGAATATATCTCATCAATGCTTGACGTCGCTCTACATTGTTCGGATGTCAAAATTCTGATCACAAAAATTAAATCTTATAGAAATATTGGAAGTGTAAGAAAGGGAAAAGTTTAATTCTTTAATCAGGGACTATGATTCTGTAATGTTAAAGTTCAGCTGCTTGTTGCAATTTTGATAATAATAATTGATTCAAAGGAGGATTCACCATCGACATCTGACTCCTGCAAACTACGCCCTTCCTCCCAGCCATTCATCGAGCTCCATTTCAGATTTTATCAAAACATCCCTGGCTTTGCTGCCCTGGCTGGGGCCGACTATCCCTGCAGCTTCAAGTTGATCCATCAATCGCCCTGCCCTGTTATAACCCAACTTCATTTTACGCTGCAATAAAGAAGTGGATCCAACCTGGTTTTGAACAATTAACCGGGCAGCGTCATCGAACAATGGATCTCGCTCACCCATGTCGAATTCCCTATTTTCCAGTTCTTTTTCATCAACATATTCAGGCAGAAGAAATGCCTGGGAATATCCTTGTTGTTCACCGATAAATTCAGCGATTTCTTCCACTTCAGGGGTATCCACATAAGCACATTGTAAACGGGTAAGTTCCCCGTTATACGAAACCAGCATGTCCCCTTTACCTATCAGCTGTTCTGCCCCCCCGGTGTCCAGGATTGTCCTGGAGTCAATTTTGGAAGACACTTTGAATGCAATTCGCGCGGGAAAGTTTGCTTTGATGGTTCCGGTAATAATATTTACTGATGGTCTTTGTGTTGCAATAATCAGGTGAATGCCCACTGCCCTGGCCAATTGGGCCAACCTGGCTATCGGCATTTCGATTTCTTTTCCGGCAGTCATGATCAGATCCGCAAATTCATCAATCACGAGCACAATAAAAGGTAAATATTGGTGCCCTTTTTGAGGATTAAGTTTACGCTTAATGAATTTGTCATTGTACTCCCTGATATTACGTGCACCCGCTTCTTTCAGCAGATCATATCGATTATCCATCTCAATACACAATGCATTCAGCGTATGTATCACTTTTCTGGTGTCCGTTATGATCGGTTCATCTTCCCCGGGTAATTTGGCAAGAAAATGCTTTTCAATAGTCCGGTAGAGGCTCAGCTCTACTTTCTTCGGGTCCACCATAACAAGCTTAAGTTGGGAAGGATGCTTCTTGTAAAGAAGTGATACCAAAATGGCATTGATGCCAACAGATTTTCCCTGTCCGGTAGCACCCGCCATCAGTAAGTGTGGCATGGTAGTCAGATCAACAATAAAATTTTCGTTGTCGATCTTCTTGCCTATAGCAATCGGCAAATTGAAATTATTGTGTTGAAATTTTTCTGAAGACAATAAAGTCCTCATACTAACTATTGTCTTCTTTACATTCGGGACCTCAATACCGATAGTTCCTTTCCCCGGAATCGGTGCAATAATGCGAATGCCTAACGCTGCCAGGCTTAACGCAATATCATCTTCCAGATTTTTGATTCTTGAAATCCTGATACCCGCGGCAGGAACAATTTCATATAAAGTAACGGTCGGACCGACTGTCGCACTGATCTTCTGAATTTCTATATCATAATTCCTGAGTGTTGATATAATCTGATTCTTGTTGTTCTCCAATTCGCTTGCATCCTGAATTATCTTGTCACTACCATGCGACTCCAATAGGTCCAGAGACGGATATTTGTAACTGCGAAGATCTAATGTCGGTTCATAATCTGGTAAAGCAACTGGCTTCTGCTGCTCTGGTTCCACATTCTCCGCATCTTCGGTTTCTGCTGGCAGATTTGATTTGATTTCCAATTCAAGCATGGGAGAAGAAACCTGCTCTTTAACCTTGGCCGGATTTTGCTGAATAGCCGGAGGATTTATGGGAAGAACTTCATCTTTCTTATTTTCTTTAACATCTTCTTCCTCCGTGTCCTTCTCAATCAGAGTCAGATTATTCTCTTCTTCTGTCTCCGGATTAGGTGAAATAACCACTACACCACCTTCATTCTTCAGCATATTTCCTTTGTTGTTAGAAATGGCCTCTTCTACAAATAATTTCGCTCCCGAATCAGGAGCCGTGACAGCTGTTCTATCCTTTTTCGGCATCTGTGGCATTTTGGGCACCTTAAATACCGGGTTAAATCTCCATATGAAAAACGCCAAAGCACTTACCAACAAGAGTGCAGTTGTTCCTATCTTGCCGATAAACCGAATCAACCATTCACTAATCAAATCCCCGACTGCCCCTCCCGCAGGAAAACTGCTTCTTGAAAAGAAGGAAAGTGCTATGCAAAAAAACAATGTGCTTACAATCACATAGCGGAGATTTCTTTTGATAGAAAAAATTTTCCTGGCAAAAAGAAGATTAGAGCCCAGGGTAAAGAAGAAGGAGCAAATAAAGAAGGATGCAAGTCCAAACCCCTTATAAAAAAACAGGTGCGATATATATGCACCCAAATTGCCGAGCAGGTTAGCCGTTTTGACATCGGAGGACGGCAATAAGATGGATGCGCCCTGAAATACCTTATCCTGATCCTCCTGCCAGGTAAACAAATAGGAAACGAATGCAATAAAAAGATACAATGCTAACAAGAGGAAAACAGCTCCGACGATCTTATGGGTACGCTCGTCCCTGACCACCTGTTTGACCGTAACCTTTGATTCTTTTTCAGGTTTTAGCTTACTCGGGCCGGATGATTGGTTTTTCTTTGATTTCGAGCGCTTTGCCATGGGAACAAAGATAAGCAACCGCAAATAACAACCCCAACAAGATTCTTACATGGTGGGAATGAAACGTCAGCGGCCTTATCACAAATTTCAAGAGCAGACCTGTCAATGGGGAAGATACTGTTGCCATCTCACCTTCTCGTTTGTACATACAAGGATTGAAATATCCTGATGCCAGAGATATATTCAAATAATTAATTGTAATTTAAATAACTCAAACCCTTATCTTACTGTTGTTGTGCTGCTGTTTATGCGCTACCAAGCAAACTGCCATATCACCCTGCAACCACTCAAAAGAATTGGTCACTCCTGGCCCCTGCCCTTCTTGATTTATCTTCTTTACTCCTTTTTGCTATTGTCTATTCCGGGAAAAAGTCAAAGACTCCTGGCTTCCTCTATAATTGATATTTCGAAAGTGCAGTCGGCAGACACCATTGACCAATCCTTGTTTTATACAACTTACAAAAAGAATGGACTAGCTGACAAGGATCTTTCTACCCTCGCAATTAACCAAAAAATTCCAACCAGCTTTCACGAAAGAATACCTTTAGCCACCATAGGAAAAAGCATCTACCTGCAATTCCCACTATATAATGGGGCAGATAGCGCCATCCAGGTATATTTTTTTCCAGGTCTCTATTGCAAAAAAATCGAACTCTTTAGGAGACCATATGCTGACACATACGCTTCCTTCGAACCTGTATCTAAATATGCAGATGGCTTTGCCATTATTACCATGCAACCTGGAGAAAAATCACTGTTTGTCGCAAGACTGGACTATACGATGACAACCATTACCACACTTGCCCCGGTGGTCGTAAAAAAGGATTTCATACCTTATTTCAAGACCAGGTTGCTCAGCAACAAAACCACAGTGAACCTGCTCAGTTACCTGACTGCAGGCATATTGCTGATGATGATTTTCTACTCCATCGCAGTCTATTTTCAAAGCTATAATATTGAATTCATCTACTATTCCATCTATGCCACCTGCATGGCTTCGTTGCTTTTTTTGAAATCCTATCTTTTCGGCACAACGACATCCTTCAATTACTTCTTCGAAGGATTTTTTGATTTCGTCATTCAAATGACGGGATATTTCTTTTATATCCGATTCTTCAGGAAATTTCTGAATACGAAAGAAGACCATCCATTCCTCGAAAAAGTATTCAAAATTTGTGGCTGGATCATTGTGACTTCCCTGGTGATCTTTACGGCCCTGTATATTGGCAAGGGCGAATTTGGGGTCATCAACCTGGTTGAAAATGCCACCAAACAATCTCTTCTGGTGGTGAGTCTCATTTTCATTTATTACGGCATAAAGAAGAATGATCCACTGATGAATTACCTGGTCACAGGCCAACTATTCCTGACTTGCTTTTCGATCATCTCGTTTCTTCTGCTTATCACAGCAATCAGCTTTTCAAATCGGCCGAACAGTATTCTGAATGATTCCCTTTTGTATTATCAAATTGGATTGGTCCTGGAACTCATTTTCTTTATGTCGGGACTTTCTTACAAAAATAAAAGAGACCTGATCGAAAGAATAAAGGAGAGAGAACGTTTGAAACTGGAAAATGAAAGAAAAGAATTCGAAAAACAAGTGGCGATACTTGAAGCTAAACAGCAGGAGAGAAACCGGATATCAGCGGACATGCATGATGAGTTGGGTTCCGGCGTAACAGCCATCCGGCTGATGAGTGAAATAGTCAAAGCAAAAATGAAGGAAAACACTTTGCCCGAAATCGAAAAGATCTCACACTCAGCCAATGATTTGCTCAACAAGATGAACACCATTATCTGGACCATGGTAAGTTCGAATGATACTGTCGAAAGCCTGGTCGCATATATTCGTGCCTATGCCGTGGAATTTTTTGAAAATACGCCCATCGAATGCCATTTCAATATTCCTTCACGCATTACATCGCAGGACCTAAGTGGTGAAAAAAGGAGGAATATTTTTCTTGCAGTAAAAGAAGCCCTGAACAATGTTTTGAAACATTCACAAGCCTCCATTATCACGATTAATATAGAAGTGAACAGTCAGTTGACAATCGAGATTATCGACAATGGAATTGGGATTGACCTGGATAGGGTAAGAAAATTCGGAAACGGACTTCAAAACATGAGGAAAAGAATAACTTCTATTGATGGCGAATTGAGAATTGAAAATCACCAGGGCACAAAAACGATTTTTGCGCTTAACCTCTAACGACTGTACCGACACGAAATGGTCGAACAAATTCTACTATTTCTGTTTTGATATCCCAAAGAAAAGTAAGAGCCAGCCGACGATAAAAAAAACGCCGCCTATGGGAGTGATCACCCCAACAATGCCCAATTCACCGGCATCCTTTGCTTTCAATGCGGCCAATGCATACAATGATCCCGAGAACAACAGGATTCCGGCAATAAAACAATAACCAGCCCAATTGATCCAGCGCCCTGAAAAATGTCCGCTTAGGATTCCAACTATAAATAAAGCAAAAACATGGTAAAATTGATACCGCACTCCTGTTTCAAAAATGCCGAGTGCGTCCGCCGGAAATACTTCTTTAAGTCTGTGCGCAGCAAAAGCGCCCAGGGCTACCGACAAAGCACCCAATAATGAGCCAATAGCTAGAAAATTTTTATTCATCTCTTAGTAATAATTCAATCAGAGGTTGCAGCATAATACTTTCTTCGTTCACCATCACGTCGGCTTGTTCATAATACATCTTTCTTTCCCCGAGTTTCCGGATGATATATGCCCTGAGTTCAGCTTCGCCAATATTTCTGATAAGAGGTCTTGAGGTCCTTTCGCGAACCAGGCGCTGATTCAATATTTCAACAGACGTATTGAGCCAGATCACGCGGCCATTCTTTTTCATGAATTCTATATTGTTGAAAAAACATGGTGTGCCTCCACCTGTTGAAATGATGAACTCGTCAAGCCCATTGACCAATTCTTCCAAAACTTCTTTTTCAAGGTACCTGAAATGTTCTTCACCCTTCTCGGAAAAAATTTCAGATATGCTCTTTTTTTCCCGGTCCGTGATGACCGTATCCAAATCAAAAAAGGAAAGATGCAATTTTTCTGCGAGTTGTCTTCCCCAATGCGTTTTGCCTGAACCCATAAAGCCGATCAAAAAAATTTTCATAAGAGAAAAGTAATGGAAATATGAATTGAATCAACCAGGATTACAAACCATGAACGAAACATCATTTGAAGGCATTCATACCCGTTATATCCATACCGGTTATGAGTAAGTGAACATCATGGGTACCTTCATAAGTGATCACGCTTTCCATATTCATCATATGGCGCATGATGGAATATTCCCCCGTGATCCCCATGCCCCCCAAAATCTGCCTCGCGTCACGTGCAATATCTGCTGCTATTTCACAGGCATTTCGCTTTGCCATCGACACCTGTGCCGGTGTCACCTTCTTTTCATTGGCCAAAACTCCCAACCTCCAATTGAGCAACTGCGCCTTGGTGATTTCGGTGATCATTTCGGCCAATTTCTTTTGTTGCAACTGGAACCCGCCAATTGGCCTGTCGAACTGAATTCTCTCCTTGCTATAGCGGAGAGCCGTATCGTAACAATCCATGGCAGCGCCAATGGCACCCCAGGCGATGCCATATCTCGCTTTGGTCAGGCAACTGAGCGGGCCTTTTAATCCCTTTACTTTGGGAAGAATATTCTCTTTGGGCACTTTGACATGGTCGAATACAAGTTCGCCTGTGGCAGAGGCTCGCAAACTCCATTTTCCATGGGTTGTTGGCGTGGTGAATCCTTTCATACCGCGTTCGACAATTATACCCCGGATATCATCCTCATCATCTTTTGCCCAAACGACCGCCACCTGGGCGAATGGTGCATTACTGATCCACATTTTACTCCCATTCAGGATCACATAATCACCATCCTGTTTATAACGGGTAAGCATACCCGCCGGATTGGACCCATGGTCCGGCTCGGTTAGACCGAAACATCCCAGCCACTCGCCACTGGCCAGCTTTGGCAGGTATTTCTTTCTTTGCTCCTCATTTCCGTATTCGTAAATCGGAAACATGACCAGGGAGCCCTGCACCGAAGCGGTTGAACGTATGCCACTATCACCGCGCTCCAATTCCTGCATCATCAGGCCATAGCTTATATAGTCAAGTCCGCCGCCTCCATATTCTTCGGGAATGGTGGGACCAAAACAGCCCAGTTCACCCAGTTGCCTGACTATTTGCTGGGGAAACTCGGCTCTTTGAGCATAATCCTCGATAATGGGAGAAATTTCCTTTTTAACATATCCCCTGACGGATTCCCGAATCAGCTTTTGCTCTTCCGTCAGCAAATCATCAAGTAGGTAATAATCAGGACTTTGGAAAAGATCAGTTTTAGCGGCCATAACTGGTCATTTAGTATGAGCGAATGTAAGGAAAAGTTTAGTTTAGTCTGGGGCCGGCAGCCAGGAGCCGCGATGGATGGCTCCCCGCTCCTGACCCCAGAACTAATCGGTAACTTTTCTACCTTCAAATGCAACATGGCCAAAAAGTCGGTGTATTTATTATAGAAACTTTCAAAACAGCGGTTTGGAATTGACTGCAACCATACTACACGATGAGCTGGTCGAA
>PSRA01000117.1 GCA_003175695.1 Bacteroidota bacterium
GTATATACAATTAAAATGTAGCAGTATGAAATACGTGATTACTGGCAGCGCGGGCCATATTTCAAAACCGCTGGCAGAGAAACTGTTGGAAAAAGACCATGATGTGACGATTATCGGGCGTCATCCCTCTGGTATGGCCCCACTCGTGGCCAAAGGAGCCAGAGCAGAAATCGGATCCGTTTACGATCTGAACTTTCTCAAAAAAGCATTTGCGGGTGCGGATGCGGTCTATACGATGGTTCCACCTCCTGATCCCACGGTAACAAATTGGAAAGCATCCATTCAAAGAGTCGGAAATAATTATGCGGAGGCAATTTATGATAACAAGATCAAATGGGTGGTGAACCTCAGTAGCGTTGGTGCTCATTTGCCGACCGATGCAGGTCCAGTCAACGGATTGCATTTCGAAGAAAAAGCACTAAACGAACTTTCTGATGTAAGTATCAGGCATCTTCGCCCAGGTTATTTTTATACCAACTTTCTGGGAACGGTTGGCATGGCAAGAAACCTGAAAATCATTGGCGGTAATTTTGGTGGCCCTGATCTTAAAATGGTAATCACCTATCCGGGCGATATAGCAGATGTTGCTGCAGAGGAGTTGAATGATATGGCTTTTACGGGTCACACGGTACTATACCTGGCCAGTGATGAAAAAACTACAGATGAAATAGCAAAAATTTTCGGAAACGCAATCGGGCAACCTGAATTACGATGGGTAATCTTCAGCGATGAGCAAAATTATAAGGGTGCAGTGGATGCTGGCCTTCCTGAAGAAGTTGCAAAAAATTATACAGAAATGGGCGCCGCCATCAGGTCCGGAAAATTTCTGGAGGATTATTTGAAGAATCGCCCATCACAATTTCTAAAAACTAAGCTGGAAGATTTCGCTCCGGAATATGCAGCTGTTTACCATAAGGAGGAAGAAGAAGTCCATCATTGATTTAACTTTATATGGATTCGTTGCCGTTGCTACGTTCATGTTTTCATTTCCTCAACCAATAAATAGTAAATATGAAAATAGGCATTATCGGTTCGGGCCTTGTAGGCCGGGTTTTGGGCACAGCATTTCTGAAGGAAGGTCATGAAGTGATGTTGGGAACGAGAAATCCTGGAAAAGCCGAAGTAACTAAATGGAAGAAGGAAAATGATGGAGGACAAGTGGGAACATTCCCTGATACTGCGAAATTTGGAGATATCCTGGTCTTGGCAGTGAACGGATCAGCAACTGAAGAAGCTATCAGGCAGGCAGGCATTGATCAATTCAACAACAAACCGGTAATCGATGCCACTAATCCCATTGCGGCTGCTCCTCCCGTGAATGGTGTGTTGAAATTTTTTACCAATCTTGATGAATCGTTGATGGAAAGAATTCAGAGATTGATTCCAAGAGCGAAAGTGGTAAAAGCTTTCAACAGCGTCGGCAATGCATATATGTATAAGCCCCAGTTTAAAGATGGCAAACCGACCATGTTTATTTGTGGCAATGATGAGAGCGCAAAGAGAACGGTCACGGATATACTAAGCTCGTTTGGGTGGGAAACAGAAGACATGGGTAAAGTTGAAGCGGCCCGCGCCATTGAGCCCCTTTGTATTCTTTGGTGCATTCCAGGAATGCTTCGCAATCAATGGGCTCATGCGTTTAAGTTATTAAAAATGTAACAGGAGTTGTCAGTTGTAAGTCTTTGACTGGTTTTGAACTTCAGCTATCCAGACAATTCAAAACTGTCAACTGATAACTTACTTTAAAACTCTTTTATGAACCTGACAGATTTTAAGGAATCCCTGAAAGCTGAGAAACCACCGGCAGGTATCTCGAATTACCTTGAAGCACTTTGGCATGATGCCAAGGGTAATTGGAACAAATCACATAACATCGTCCAGGATTTGCATTCCTCTGAGGCTGCTTGGATTCATGCTTACCTGCATAGAAAAGAAGGAGATATTTCGAACGCCGATTATTGGTATAGTATCGCCAGAAAAAAAAGGCCATCGGCTACTTTGGAAGAAGAATGGAAGAGTCTGGCCAATAATTTTGTTGCAGTTAAAACGGGTTGCTGAAGGTCTTTTTATTTAGCCACTAGGGTTGCAAAGAACGGTTGCATTCTTCGTGTATTCTTTGTGACCGTAAATATTTTCATTTCGAAATAATAAATTTATTTAAATCCAAAATAAGATCCGGATCCGGGCAATTCTCCAACCACTTCGCTCTTTCTTCATAATTGCAAACACCCGGATAATCCCCATCCCACTCTTCCAGGTCCTTTATGATCTGAAAATGCAAATGCGGTGGCCAATTACCATTCTCAAAACGCATCCCGAATTCTGTAAATACTTCCCCTTTGCCAACTCTCTTACCGGCACGCAGATTCTTGATTGAATTCAGACTGAGATGTCCGTATAAAGTATGAAAGCCGATGCCATCAATGTTGTGTGTAAGAATGATGGTAGTGCCATAATCGCTGTCGTTATTATTGAAAGCAAAACTATGCACGATGGCATCCAAAGGCGACATTACCCAGGTACCTGCAGGCCCCCAGATATCAATTCCCAAATGCAGGCGTCGCGGCTTTTCTTCTTCGAGGATCTCTGTAGCACCCGCTCTTCTTTCCGGAGATCTCAATGGCACACTAAAATGTTTGCTTCTTGCATATAGTGTTCGATGTTCATTGTACCCACCAATGCCATACCTGCAATGATGTTGTGCCAACTTGGATTGAATGTAGGATCCAAATTGTTCCGTGTCGGCAATCTGCTCACTCTTTAGTTCTTTGTTGCGGCTGGTAAAATCGAATTGGTAAAAATGATCCTTTGCTGGATCAAATGGTATGACGGGACTGAATTCGCCCGCGTGTTTTTTGAGTTTTTCTTCGAGTTTCATGTGCGACATCATGAAATGGTTTGCGATTGAAATAATCTGTCTTGATTAAGAACGTGACCGAATAAAATCAGCCATTAGTTTCATACGGTAGTACAGATTCCCGGTCATCAGCGTAATATTATTCTTTACATCCTTAACTGAATTATTGTTCATTCGCTTGATGGTCTTTAACTCAACAATCTTCTCATCAATTTTGTCGAATAATTTTTCTGCGGTCCATCCAACGTATTTTTTATTTCTTTCTTCATAAACAATATCAGCCTTAATCACGCCATGCCTAAGGGTCTTGAAGGAAAAGTTTTCTTTGATGGCCGACTGAATCGCATCATTACTCAATAAATCAATTACTGTGTCATGAGGCGAACCATTCAGGAAACCATTTTTAAAAACATTTAGGTTGTTCCTTAATTCCATGATGAGTTGTTTTTTATGAACATCACGGGTTTGCGATTTCTTGTACAAGAAAGCAAGCAAATCTTTTAACGGAGCAACACTAACGTTTAACCATTCCATACAAACAATTTCAAGGCCAAGAAATGGGAACTAATAAAAAGGATGACAGGGATCGTGACTAATTTAATAGAAAATCAACAAGTTCCGTTTGCCGATCTTTTTCAGGATTTTCACTCATTTTTCGGGTTAAAGCCCTCAATTTACTAATTTTTTTAGTAGCTTTGACTCGCAATTTTACTGCGAATATGTCCCAGCGACTGATAGCTCACTTCGACCTGGATGCTTTCTTTGTGTCAGTTGAATGCCTGAATAATCCTGCTTTAAAAGGCAAGCCACTGTTGGTTGGAGGACATTCAGAAAGAGGTGTCGTGGCAGCCTGTAGCTATGAGGCGAGGCAGTACGGAATTCATTCTGCCATGCCAATGAAAACGGCAATGAAATTATGCCCCCATGCCATTGTCCTGGGCGGTAGTCGCGGTGAGTACTCTAAGTTCTCGCGAAAAGTCACTGAGATCATTGCCTCCAGTGCACCTCTTTTCGAAAAAGCATCTATCGATGAATTTTACCTGGATCTTTCGGGGATGAATAAATATTTTGACCCGTATCAATGGACCATCGGCCTTAGAAAACGAATTATCGACGAAACGCAATTGCCCATTTCATTTGGCCTTGGAGTTAATAAAATGGTCGCTAAAATTGCCACTGATGAGGCCAAGCCAAATGGTTATCTCTATATACCAGCGGGAATGGAAAAAGAATGGCTGGCTCCATTGAAAGTTGGTAAGATACCCGGGGTCGGTGAGCAAACATTTCTGGCCCTTCAGGCAATTGGAATCGAAAGAATCCGGGACATTCATCAATATTCGGCTGAATTTCTCGAAACGAGATTTGGTAAATGGGGTTGGTCTTTGTGGAACAAGGCGCAAGGAATTCATGAGGGCGAAGTGGTTCCGTATCACGAAGCAAAATCAATTTCTACGGAGAATACTTTTGAAGAAAATATATCTGATCCGGGATTTTTGCTGACTGAATTAGTGCGGATGACCGAAAAAGTGGCTTTTGAATTGAGGCAGGAAAATAAAACGGCGGGTGTATTAGCGGTTAAGATTCGTTATCCCAATTTTGAAACCACTTCTAAACAAACCACTATTCCTTATACTTTTTACGACGATGAATTAATTCCGCAGGCCAAAGATCTCTTCCATAAGCTGTATAGGAAGGGTGAACCCATTCGCCTGCTGGGTGTTAGATTAGGGGAATTGACTGACGAAGCCTTGCAAACCAATCTGTTTGAGAGTATTGAGCGGAAAACTGAATTATACAAGGCTATTGACGAGGTGAAAAATCGCTATGGTAAATCTGCCATTACGAAAGCTACAGGCCTATAAAAATTTTTGTAAAAGTCTACCACATCGATAGAGAATTACCTATCTTCGTGATCCTTTTTAAATGAAATAATCATTTTTTCACTAAAAATACCTTAATATGAGTTTAAGATTAGGCGATACTGCTCCCAATTTTCAGGCGAAGACCACAGCCGGCGATATTGACTTTTATGAATTTCTTGGTAATGGATGGGGAATACTATTTTCCCACCCAGCAGACTACACGCCAGTATGTACTACAGAATTGGGTAAGACCGCTTTGTTACAGGATGAATTTGCAAAAAGGAACGTGAAAGTGCTGGCTGTTAGCGTGGATCCTTTGGATAAACACCTTGGCTGGGTAAAAGATATCAACGAAACACAACAAGTTACTGTTGGATTTCCAATTATAGCTGATAGCGACAGGACGGTGGCTAATTTATATGGCATGATCCATCCCAATGCATCTGAGACAGCAACCGTTCGTTCATTATTTGTAATTGGGCCGGATAAGAAAGTAAAATTGACAATTACCTATCCTGCGTCTACCGGAAGGAATTTTGTAGAAGTATTGCGCGTGGTGGATTCACTTCAGTTGACTTCTAACTACAGTGTGGCCACACCGGCTGATTGGAAGGAAGGTGAAGACGTGATCGTAGTTCCTGCCATATCAACTGAGGACGCGATTAAAAAATTCCCTAAAGGCGTTAAGGTCGTAAAACCTTATTTGCGTTATACTCCTCAACCGAATAAATAACGGGCACCAGATAAATAAAGAATGAGGGGCAGAATCTGCCCCTTTTTTGCTATATTTTTTGTTGTATAGAAATGTCGCAAAGAACTTGAAGGCCACGACGTTTTGTCTTTCGTGTCTCCTGAAGGCCCTTTGTCACCATTTCCCATATTTGAATAAATATTCAGATATTAGAACCTTAACTAATCAATATGAGAAAGGCTATCCTGTCATTTCTTTCCATTTTACTTTATTCCCAACTTCTTTTTAGTCAAAAAACAATTCTGTACTGCGGCAAACTCATAGACGTTAAAACCTTGCAGGTATTAACAGAAATGTCAATTGTAGTTCAAGGTGACCAAATCTCGGATATACAAAAGGGTTATATATCCCCGGGCACGGGAGATAAAATAATCGATTTGAAATCGGTCACTGTGATGCCCGGTTTGATCGATTGCCACGTTCACATGGAAGACGAGACCAGTGCGCATGATTTCGAGAAAAATATCAAATTGAATCCAGCCGACTATGCTTTCCAGTCAGTTGACATTGCAGAAAGGACGCTCATGGCGGGTTTTACGACCGTACGTGACGTAGGAGGTATCGGCGTGAACATTTCACTGCGCAATGCGATCAATAAAGGATTGATCAAGGGGCCCAAAATCTATGCGGCGGGAATTGCACTCAGCAGCACTGGGGGCCACGGTGATCCTACGAATGGATTTCGTAAAGACCTGGCGGGAAATCCCGGACCACAGGACGGAGTAGTAAACGGAGTAGATGACTGCATCAAGGCAGTGAGGATGCGGTACAAAGAAGGAAGCGATTGTATAAAAATCATCGCAACTGGTGGCGTCCTTAGTCTTGAGAAAGATGGTTCAGGTGCTCAAATGAGTGAAGAAGAGATCAGGGCCATCGTTCAGACTGCCAAAGATTATGGCATGAGAGTGGCAGCGCATGCCCACGGTGCTGAAGGAATGAAAAGAGCCATCAGGGCTGGAGTGACTTCCATAGAACACGGGACATTCATGGACGATGAGGCGATTGCATTGTTTAAGAAATATGGAACCTGGTATGTGCCGACGCTGATTGCCGGTAAATCCGTTTCAGACTCGGCAAGGAAACCTGACTATTATCCTCAAATCATTGCCGAAAAAGCGTTGGCGATCGGTCCAAAGATGGAGACTACTTTTTCAAAAGCATACAAGGCCGGAGTAAAGATCGCATTTGGTACTGACGCCGGCGTATACGAACATGGTAAGAACTGGATGGAATTCATTTATATGACTGAGTCTGGTATGCCTCCGCTGGAAGCCATAAGAAGTGCGACGGCCAGCGCTGCAGAGTTAATTGGTATCAGCGATAAAACCGGATCGATCGAAAAAGGAAAGCTGGCAGACATTATCGCGGTAGATGGAGACCCGGCGGAAGATATTAAAGTGATGGGAAAAGTAAAATTTGTAATGCGTGCGGGTAAAGTGTATAAATCTTCTCTCTGATTTATTCATCAAAAAAGGATTTCACGCAATGACGCAAAGAGTAACAGGCCGCGACCTTTTGCGTTTTCGCGTGAAAGAGGGCTAGTTATTCTTTCTGAGTTGTTGAATCAGTGCCCGCATATCTTTGGGCATCTCCGCCTTAAATTCATGCTTTACTCCCTTGGGATCCGCAAACCGGAGCTCATGAGAATGAAGTCCCAATCGACTCAATATGGGTCTCTCCTCTTCTTCATTCTTCGATAACTTGTAATTTCTTTTAAACGATGAAATAAAAATCGGAGATGCATTTCCATACAAAGGATCACATACCAATGAATGACCCAGCCATTGCATATGCAAACGGATCTGGTGCGTGCGACCAGTCAAAATCTGAAATTTAATCAACGAGTAAGAACCGAATTCTTCTTCTACTTTGTAAAGTGTCTTAGCAGGTTTTCCTTTTTTATGAATCACCATCACACCATTTTTCCCGGGATGCTCAGCAACCGGTTGTTCAATGGTGCCTTCCTGATCGACCAAATGGCCGTAGACCAGTCCTAAATAAATTTTCTCGACCGATCTTCCTTCAAAAAGTTGCGATAGCCATTTATGCGAATGCTCGCTCCTGGCAAAGACAATCAATCCGCTTGTTTCTTTATCAAGCCGGTGGACAACAAAAATGTCACCATATTTTTTTTGAAGAAGAGCTTTTAATGAATCTGAAGCCTGCGGTCGATCGGGGATGCTCAACAAACCTGCTGATTTGTTGATAACAACAAATTCTTCGTTCTCGAATATGACATCAAACTTATGCATGCAGGATTTTTCGGGGCGAACGATCATGCGATGATCCATCGCTGATCATTTCAATGAAGAATTAAGATATTTGAGAATCCTGATTTCTTTTTCAGTCAGCAAGCGCCAGTTTCCGCGGTTGACATTTTTTTTCGTCAGGCCGGCATACATTACCCTATCCAGATTTTTTACATCATATCCGAGCTGCTCAAAAATTCTCCGCACGATCCTGTTCTTGCCGCTGTGAATTTCTAATCCAACTTGTGTCTTGTCCTTTGCATCTGCATATGCCAAGGCATCAATTTCAGCCTTGCCATCTTCCAGTTCAACACCTTCAACAATTTTGTCGAAATGTGCTTTGGTGAGGGGTTTGTCCAACACTACATGATAAACTTTTCGGATCTCGTGCTTAGGATGGGCTAATTTTTGTGCAAGATCGCCGTCATTGGTCAGGAGCAGCACGCCGGAAGTATTTCTGTCCAGGCGGCCGACGGGATACACCCTCTCCGAGGTGGCTTTTTTGATAAGATCCAGGACGGTTTTTCTTCCCTGAGGATCATCAGTCGTTGTGATATAATCTTTTGGTTTATTTAAGAGAATATACACGAAGTGGCGGGATGGATTGACTTTTTTGTCGTTAACTTTTATGAGATCCTTTGAAGAAACCCTGGTAGCCGGTTCTGTCACAATTTTTCCGTTGATAGTTACTTTTCCCTGCTTAACCAGTTCGGCTGCATCCCGGCGTGAGCAAATACCGCTGTGTGCAATGAATTTGTTGACCGGAATGAGCTCAGTTTTTTCTTCAATGCTTGTTTGTCTTACAGTTGCAGCAGATGCCCCTGATCTTTGCTTTCTTTTTTCCTCAAATCTTTTTTCAATTGCGAGCTGTTTTTCTTTGCGGGCAGCTTTTTTTTCCTGCCTGAACTCTTCTTTGACGGCGCTATTGCGCTTCTTGTTGAAGAACTTGTTGAAGTTGTCTGTTTTTCGTTTCATGAGTTTGCTGTTTTTCAACAGTAGGTGCAAAGATAGGGGTTCGCCAAAAGAAGTTGACAGTTGCCGGTTGACAGTCGCTGAAGTTGATTAGACTGAGTAAACTTCAGGATGTTTAGACCTGAGACGTTATACTGACAACTGTCAACTTTCAAGAAAAAAGGCAGGGGGAACCCTGCTTTTTTTTCTTGAAGTGAATGAAAGTAGCCGCGCTATTTTGCCCCGAATGAATTTGGCCGTATCGAATCTAATTTTTGTAGCCTGATCAGGAGTAAGCACAGACCTGACAGATTCCTTTTCGTTTGATCTTAATGCTTTTAATTCTTCTCTTTTTTGAAATGGCAGAAGGTTCTCATCTTCCCGGATTGTCTGAAACTTGGTGCGGAAATCCGCCTGTTTATTTTGAATAGTTACGGTTTGCTCTTTAGTCAATTGTAATTCAATTCTTATTCTTTCCAGTCGAGCTGCCGAACTCACTTATCGATCTTCGGCTTCTTCATATGATTCTGATTTAGTATAAGACAACTGAATTAGGGTATCGTTTAAATTATATTGCCTGTAATTACCTAGTAAAATGGGCTATTTGCCGATTTGGTAAAACCTCCATTGATTAAGCGCCCCCGCCTGCCCGATAAAATCCTGAAGCAGTATCTTTGCTCCCACATGGAAAAAGCCAAGAAAAACATCCGCCAATTAACATTTGAAGAGCTTCAGTCTTATTTCGAAAGCATGGGGGAGAAGAAATTCCGTGCAAAACAGGTTTATGAATGGCTTTGGCAAAAGCATGCTCATAGTTTTGACGCCATGAGTAACCTGAGTAAGGATATGAGAAAGCTGTTGGGCGAGACCTTTTCGTTACCTGCTTTGCACATTGAATCAACGCAATATAGTGCAGATGGAACGGTCAAGAGTCGATTCAAAACATTTGATCAACATTTTGTTGAAGGGGTTTTGATTCCGACCGATGAAAGGAAAACAGCTTGTGTTTCATCTCAGATCGGCTGTTCTCTCAGCTGCAAATTTTGTGCGACCGGTTATATGGAGAGAGAAAGAAATCTTGAATTCGATGAGATCTACGACGAAGTGGTGCTGATCAACCAGCAATCAGAACGGATATATGATAAGAAACTGAGCAATATCGTATTCATGGGCATGGGTGAACCGCTCCTGAATTATAAGAATGTTTTAAGAGCTATCGAAAAAATTTCTTCTCCGGATGGACTCGGCATGAGTCAAAGAAGAATTACAGTATCGACAGCCGGTGTGGCAAAAATGATCCGCCAGCTGGGTGATGACCAGGTGAGATTTAAGTTGGCTTTGTCCTTGCATGCCGCAAATGATCAAAAAAGGCATGCGATCATGCCGATCAATGACACCAATAATATCCGTTCATTGATTGACGCTTTGAATTATTTCTATAAACAGACGGGAAACGAAATCACTTTCGAATATATTCTCTTTCGAAACTTTAATGACAGCACCAAAGATGCTGATGAGTTAGTAAAAATCTATCGCCAGGTTCCCGCAGACCTGGTAAACATCATAGAATACAATCCCATCGACAAAGCTTTATTCGAAAAGCCAGATGACGAAACGGTAGAAAAATTCATGAATCACCTGGAAAAGAATAAAGTGAACGCTCGGCTGCGCAGGAGCAGGGGTAAGGATATTGATGCGGCCTGCGGACAACTCGCAAATAAGGGCTGACAGGATAAGAGCGGAGAAACAGAGCGTAGCGCGGCCAACCCGTCGCTCTGCGCTCTGTTCCTCCGCTCTTGCTTTGCGTCTTTGCATGAAACCCGGATATTTGCACCCTATGAATAAAGTCTACGTTGTCGACGCAGTAAGAACACCAATCGGAAAATACGGCGGCGCACTCAGCAACTTTCGCCCAGACGATTTATTAGCCTATGTTATCAGGGCACTATTAGCACGAAACGATAGTATTGATATAAACGCCATTGAGGACGTAATTGCCGGTGATGCCAATCAGGCCGGTGAGGATAACCGTAACGTTGCGCGCATGGCGGTACTGCTGGCGGGTTTGCCAGCTTCAATTCCTGGCAATACCGTCAACCGCCTCTGCGCGTCCGGACTGCAGGCTGTCATGGATGCAGCAAGGGCTATCAAATGCGGAGATGGAGATTTATATGTTGCTGCCGGCGTCGAAAGTATGACCCGGGCTCCTTTTGTAATGGGAAAAACTACTCAGCCTTTTAGTCGGAATGCAGAAATGTATGATACTACTATAGGGTGGCGCTTCCCAAACAAGCGTCTCAATGAGATGTATTACCCCTATTCCATGGGTGAGACTGCAGAGAATGTTGCGAGAAAATGGAAGATTTCGAGAATTGCACAGGATGAATATGCATTGAAGTCGCAGCAAAAATATGCCGCTGCGCGTGAGGCCGACCGTTGGGCAGACGAAATTGTCCCGGTTGAAATGATGAACGACCGTCTCATTACCTGGTTCTCCAGGGATGAACATCCAAGAGAAACTTCGATGGAAAAATTATCCAGGTTGAAAGCGGCATTTGAGAAAGAAGGAACGGTTACGGCGGGTAATTCTTCCGGATTAAATGATGGTTCAGCTGCAACGTTACTGGCAAGCGAAGCTGCGGTGGCAAAATATAATCTCCAGCCTATAGCAACTATTGTCTCTATGGCAGTGGCCGGCGTTGATCCGGCCATTATGGGCATCGGACCCGTTCCCGCCACCTTAAAAGCATTACAACGGGCAGGCCTAAGTGTAAAGGATATGGATTTGATTGAGTTGAATGAGGCTTTCGCCTCCCAGTCGATCGCATGCATTCATGAATTGGGTTTGGATAATGAGAAAGTAAATGTGAATGGTGGCGCGATTGCCATTGGTCATCCGCTGGGGTGCAGTGGTGTGAGGATTTCTGCGACGTTGTTGCACGAAATGCATAGAAGGCAGGTGAGATATGGGCTGGCGACGATGTGTGTGGGGGTTGGGCAAGGCGCTGCAATAATCTACGAGCGAGTGTAATGCCATTTCGCGCAATGACGCAGAGGTAAGCAAAGGCGAAAAGGCAGAGCTTGCCAGCTTTGCGCCTTTGCCTAGTTGGCGTTTTTGTGTGAATCAAAAAATTCAACTAGCGCAGCATGCTCAAGAACTTCCTGCACCCCGGACCGAAGATTTTTAACTGTGCAGGTTGCGTTCTCCAATTCTTTCGTTCCGATTATTACAATGTATTTAATGTTCTTCTTTTCGGCGTACTTAAACTGCTTGTCAAATTTCGCCACTTCATGAAACAGTTCAGATGCAACACCATTTGCCCTGAGCATTTGCATCAATCCAAAAGCTGCCTTGCTCTCTGCGACACCCAGGTTAAAAAACAATACGCGCGTTCCGCCTTCTACTTCTCCGGGAAATAATTTCAATTCCTCCATCACATCATAGATCCTGTCCAATCCAAAGGATATTCCCACACCAGGTACGTTCGGCACACCAAACAATCCGGTCAGGTCATCGTATCGTCCGCCACCACCAATGCTGCCGATCTGAACACCTTTGGCTTTCACTTCGAAAATAACCCCTGTATAATAATTCAATCCGCGCGCCAAAGTAAAATCGATCGTGAGCGAAGAGCGATGATCTTTCGCAGGAAAGGAACAAATGGTTTCTAATTCCTCAATCCCTTTGAGTGCGGTTTTATTGCCATGCATCAGTTTTCTCAACTCTTCCAGTTTTTCTTCATTCGAACCACGAATGGTGAGATATTTCGTTATGAAGGACACCTGTTCTTCATTCAAATGAATGGCCAGAAGTTCTTCTTTCAATTTCGCGTGACCAATCTTATCTAATTTATCTATGGCAATTGTGATGTCCGTGAGTTTTTCAGGGCTTCCGCAAATTTCAGCAAGGGCAGTCAGGATTTTCCTGCTGTTGATCTTGATCTCGACAGCAATTTTCAATTCACTGAAAACTGTTTCATAAATATTGGCGAGCTCAACTTCATTCAACAGGGAAAAGCTTCCCACCACGTCTGCATCGCATTGATAGAATTCGCGGTAGCGACCTTTTTGAGGTCGGTCTGCCCGCCACACAGGTTGAATTTGATATCGTTTGAACGGAAACGATAGTTCGTGGTAATGCATGGCTACGAAGCGTGCGAAAGGAATGGTGAGATCGTAGCGAAGTGCACGTTCAGTAATCTCTTTTACATTTTTTCCTTCGAGAATTTTTTCGAAATCTTCTGCCACCTGTTGATGTTTGGCCGGGTTGTCCAGTCCATTATTGAGGATCTTAAAAATCAATTTGTCGCCTTCCTGTCCATATTTACCCATCAAAGTTTCGAGATTTTCCATGGCAGGCGTCTCAATGGGTTGATATCCTGACAGCTCAAAGACTTTGCGGATTGTATCAATGATGAATGCTCGTTTCTTGACAACGTCTGAAGGAAAATCACGGGTGCCCTGGGGAATAGAAACTTTGGACTTTGACATTCATATATGGATTGGGGTTGCAATATACATTAAGGGGAGTTTCACGCAAAGGAGCAAGGGTAAGCAAAGGGCGCAAAGGAGGCCGCTGCCCCCTTTGCGCCCCTTTGAGTGAAAAACTATTTAGTATCCATTCCCGGAAATCCCATACTTCTCAATGATCTTCTCACATGCGCTGTCGATCATCTTAAAAACTTCATGATAACCTGATTCGGAACCATACCAGGGATCGGGAACATCCATATTTTTTCCGGGATACAATTCATTCATCAGCAAATCGACTTTGCCGGCGACATATTTTTTTTTTGCGATGGCCTTCATATCACTTAGCACATCTTTCGACATCGCATAAATCTTATCAAACTGATCGAAGTCTTCTGCCGTGAACGACCGAGCGCGCAGATTACTGATATCGATCTTATTTAGTTTCGCAACTTTTTGAGATAACTGATGCGGTGCCTCACCAACATGGTATCCATTATTCGTTCCGGCACTATCGAGTCTCCATTTCAAACCGGCCCTCTCGGCCTTGTGCTGAAGAATTCCCTCTGCTAAGGGACTTCGGCAAATATTTCCCAGGCAAACCATCAAAATCTTCATCTTATCCAATTAAATAGCGCGACAAGGTACAGTAAAATAGACTACTTAAAAAATAGTGCCATGTTAATTCGAATCCCGCAGAAATCGAGCTGGGAATTAACATTTTCTTCTTTTGTTCCCACCGGATTCGCTTATGGAAAAAAGTTCAGGAAGTCATCTTACTAACGGGCTTGCGCAAGTTCATCTTTTTTTCATCACACTTTTAAACCCGGATAAGATGAAACCTGAATCAATTCTCCATGCCGACATTTTGGATATCATTTTTGAAAACCGAAATAAGGAATAT
>PSRA01000229.1 GCA_003175695.1 Bacteroidota bacterium
TCCATAAATTTTTGACAAAATTGAACGAGCCTGCAGCAGTTGCATGATTTATGTCGTCTAAGTTTTAAAACCCACGCCGTGTTAAACAAGGAAATTATATCCGTTACTATTCCTTCGCTTCACCTGGATGATACTGTGTCACGGGCGCAAGAACTGATGACTGATTTTCATGTTGCCCATTTACCAGTGGTGGTCGAAGAAAAACTGATCGGATTGATCAGCGAGGATAGCTTATTGAATGCTACCGATGATGAGATTCCCATTTCCCGCCTGCAAAATGAGCTCTCTCCCATCGTAGTTCATGCCGGAACACATTTTATTGAAGCCGTACAATTAGTCAATGAATTCAATCTGACGGTTATTCCCGTTGTCAATAAAGAATCAGAATACCTGGGCGCGATCGCTGCCAATGACCTGTTGAAAGAAATGGGAAAATTGGTAGGAGCCAACGATCCCGGTGGTATAATTGTGCTTGAAATAGAAAAGGTCAGTTTTTCTTTTTCAGAGATCAGCAAACTGGTTGAAACAAATGATGCCCAGATAACCCAATTGAACACTTATTATGACGCAGCCTCTTCTGCATTTTTTATAACATTGAAAATTAACAAGCTCGAAATTTCAGATATTATTGCGACGTTTCAGAGGTACGAGTACAAAGTCAAGTACTATTTCGGTGAAGAATTATATGAAAATGAGTTGCGCAATAATTATGACCACCTGATGAATTACCTGAGCATTTAAGCATAGTCCATTGTATAACTAAAAGAGCTGCCCTATCTTCCCGTGTCATGTCAACAAGATCGTAACCCATTAAACAGACATAGCGCAGGCAGAAGGCTATTGTCACCGTGCGAGAAGCAGGCATCTGACATATTCACCAGACACCTGCTTATTCATAGCGGTCTTAGCAGAAGTTCAGGATTCCATGCCAAAGTATATCGAACTACTCCTGTTCATTCTCAATTCAAATTGTTTTTACTGCTGGTTCTCAGTTTGTCTTTCGCGGCCGTTCAGGCTCAAACGCCTTCTCCCCTACCATCGGATACACTTCCCCCTCCGGCAAAGCAGCAAGATACTTCGCGTGTACCCTATCGTTATCCATTTATTGTGGGTGAAATCTTTATTAAGGGAAACAGGATCACCAGATCGTATATCATTACCCGGGAATTGCCTTTTAAAAAGGGGGATACACTTTATATACAGGACCTGGTGGGAACCTTTAAGCACGCGAAAGAACGGATAATCAATACAAGACTGTTTAATGATGTGGTCATTGCAGTAAAGGAGTTTCGGGGCTTTGTAGTCGATATTGAAATCCAGGTCAAAGAGCGGTGGTATATATTTCCATTGCCGTACGTTCGCCCCGTTGACCGCAATTTCACGGCTTGGGCACAACATAATTATAGCCTTTCGCGGTTGGACTTTGGTGTGAAATATTCCCATTACAATTTTACGGGCCGGAATGATTATTTGCGTGCATGGCTCATCACGGGCTATTCCAACCAGGTCGAATTGGCCTACGATCTGCCATATGTTGGAAGAACGCTGAAACATGGATTCGGAGTTGGATTTTTTTATAACGGGTTCAAAGAAATCAATGCTGCTACCATTAATAACCAGCAATATTTCATGAATTCAGATACGATTCCCTATGCGGGGAAATACATGAGAGAACAACTTTCGTTTTCACTGCGATATTATTATCGGCCAGCTCTCAAAATCCGGCATGCATTCCGGCTTGGATATAACAGGTTGAATATCGACAGCTCAGTAACCATTGTAAATCCCCACTATTTCAACAACAACAAAACCCAGATATTTTATCCTGAGTTCAACTATGCGCTGACTTATAACAATATCGACTACGTGCCCTATCCACTCAACGGATTTTACCTGCAAACAGGATTTACCAGAAAAGGTATCAATTCGGACATGAATTTGTGGCAATTGACTGCGAAAACCTACCAGGGATTTCCGCTATGGAGAAAGACTTATTTTGTAACACAAAACCTGGGCCTGATCTCTTTACCCTTCAAACAGCCTTTTTACAATCAACAATTCGTAGGCTATGGCGATTACTATATGCGGGGATTTGAAAAATATGTGGTTGATGGGGTCTTTGGGGGACTATCACGAAATACTTTGTTGAGAGAATTGTTTAATTTCAATATTCCGTTTTTGCGCGGCACATCGCACGATGTAATTCCAATCAGGATTTATGCAAAGACCTACGTCGATTTCGGATATGTCGACAATAAATATTTTCGCGACAATTCGCTAGTCAACAAATTTCTTTATTCAGGTGGCCTCGGTGTTGATGTGGTCACATTTTATGATTTCGTATTTCGATTTGAGTACAGCATAAACCAATTGGGTGAAAAAGGGTTTTATTTTCATATAAGAAATGATTTTTGACGGATCCGGATACAGGACCAGGCGCCAGTCTTTGTGAGGATCTTTTCACGACCAAAAGAATCAAAATGAAAGTAGCTATTTACAGCCGGATCATTGATGAGGATGAGCAAACTCAAATGCAGCATTTGCTGGATGAATTGAAAGGAAAGAAAATTCTTCCCATGATTCACCATTCTTTTTATGAAAAGATACAGTCAACCATCCAGTTTCCTCCCGGAACTTCCGTATTTGATAAATCAGAGGACCTGGATGAGACCATAGATTTTGTCATTAGCCTGGGTGGCGATGGAACTTTGCTAGATACCGTTTCGCTGGTCAGAGACAAAAATATCCCGATACTTGGCATCAATTTCGGGAGATTGGGATTTTTGGCTGGTATTGGTAAGGAGGATCTGACCACAGCGGTCACGTCATTGGTTAACCGAACTTTTGTCGTTGACAAAAGGTCCATGATCCATCTGGATGCCAATAAGCCCTTGTTTAACGACGTGCCTTATGGATTGAATGAATTCGCTATCCATAAAACTGACACCTCCCCCATGATCAAGATCCATACTTATCTCAACGGTGAATTCCTGAATACTTATTGGGCCGATGGGTTGATAGTGGCAACGCCGACGGGTTCCACCGGATACTCTTTAAGCTGCGGTGGTCCCGTGGTATTTCCTGAATCAGGAAGTTTTGTCATCAATCCCGTAGCACCGCATAACCTGAACGTACGACCGATCGTGGTGCCAGATGACAATATTATTTCATTTGAAATTGAAGGCAGATCCGATCATTTTATATGCGCTTTGGATTCCAGAAAAGAGCTGGTTGATAAGAATGTTCAGCTCGCGGTAAGAAAAGAAGAATTCACACTGAGCCTTGTCCGGTTAAATGAAAACAATTTTCTGCAAACTCTTAGAAATAAACTTTCCTGGGGACTCGACACAAGAAATTAACAAAAACGACGAAAGAAATCATTTTTATTTACGTTAAGGCGAGTATATAATCTATTATTTTGCAGTATGAAGCAGGCATTGTTAGGGGCTTTCCTCTTATTGTTTTGTTTGACGGAAACGAAGGCGCAATTATTAGAAAGTACAGTACAGGAAGGTGAATTTGGAATATCAGCGGGGGCGGCTCACTATTTTGGCGACCTGAACCCTAATATGCACCTGAATCGCCCAAAAATTGCTGCCGGCGCCTTTTTCCGTAAGCAATTTGGGAATTATATAGCGGTCAGGGTTTCAGGCCACTTTGCCAAATTGGGTTATTCGGATGTTTATAATACCCAAAACGAGTTTGAGCATAGAAGAAACCTCAGTTTCAACACGAATATTTGGGAACTCGCCTTACAGGGCGATTTTAATTTTTTCAGGTTTGTTCCGGGCGACCCCCGATTTAGATTTACTCCATATGTGACATTTGGCATCGGAATTTTCAGCTACGATCCATACGCCTACTTACATGGCCAGAAATATTATTTACGCCAGATGGGTACTGAAGGACAGGGTTCCGCTGCTTATCCCGACAGGAAACCTTACAATACAATGGCGGTCTGCTTTCCTTTGGGGGTAGGGATAAAATATAATCTTAACCCCAAAATGAATATCGGGTTTGAGATCAGCTACCGGTTTACTACCACCGATTACATTGACGATGTGAGCACGACCTATGCCGGAATCAATAATTTTGCGACTCTTCCGGATGGAAGTCCCTCAGTTGCCGCTCTCCTGCAGGACAGGTCGTATGAAACAGGCACACCCATAGGAATTCAAGGACGCCAGAGAGGATATTCCAACCAGAAAGACTCCTATGTCATCGCTGAAGTCATGCTTTCTATCAATCTAACCTCCTACCATTGCCCGTCCGCGAAGTGATTCCGGTCGTCAGCCGTTTCAAACTACCCACGCGTTTTCCTTCATACTTGAGGATTCTTGCCATCTACTGCAGAAAAATTTAATACCTTCGTGCCCTTGCAAAATTGCCCCTCCATGGACTCCTTGAAGGATAAAATTGATTTACAGCGGTTACCGCGGCATATAGCCATCATCATGGATGGCAATGGCCGATGGGCACAAGAGCGGGGTCACGACAGACTATACGGCCATTACCATGGAGTAGAGAGTGTCCGTAATATTGTAGAGGGGGCTGCTGAATTGGGAATTGGCTATCTCACGCTTTATGCATTTTCAACTGAAAACTGGGACAGGCCCGAATATGAAGTGGCTGGTTTGATGGAATTACTGGTAGAGACAATCAGGAAAGAAGTTGCCACCCTCAACAAGAATAACATCAGACTCCACATGATCGGAGATATTGGCATGTTACCCGCAAATGCCAAAAAGGAATTGTGGGAAGCGTTGGAATTTACTTCAAAAAATACGGGATTGAACCTGATTATGGCGCTTAGCTATAGCAGTCGTTGGGAAATGGCTGAGGCATTAAAGCATATAGCTGCGGATTTGAAAGCGGGTAAATTAAAAGAATCAGAAATCGGGCAGGATACTTTGCAACACTACCTGGCAACCAGTGCCTTTCCTGACCCCGAACTGATGATCCGAACCAGCGGAGAGTATCGCATGAGTAATTTTCTTCTATATCAACTTGCATATGCAGAATTATATTTTACAAATGTTCTTTGGCCCGATTTCCGAAAGGAGAATCTTTATGAAGCCATTATTGATTTTCAGAACCGGGAAAGAAGATTTGGGAAAACAAGCGATCAGGTCCGCCAGGAACTGAGCACTGAAGGCTAAAATTCGTTGTGAATGAGGATTGTAAGCGAATGCCCACCTTGTTTTTTAACAAACACTTTTAATTAATCCATTTAATTTGCCCCTTTTAAAACCAACTGGATGCTAAGACGATTAT
>PSRA01000226.1 GCA_003175695.1 Bacteroidota bacterium
AAACAATGGCTTGCAGAAGGACGTGATAAAGTAAATGGAGTGCCCCTTAAATTCGGAAAAGACGAAAACAACAACACGATCATTCAACGTCTTTGCTTCTTATCCCTTTACAGCCCTGGCTTTCATGAATTTCTGCAGGATCCGCGCTTGCAGGCACTTGTAGAGCTTTTGCAACCTTATGATGGACGGATATCTGAAAATGAAAAAGACGGGCTGATCTTAAATCATTATGTTCGCACGCCGGAAAGTAAATTCTCGCAAATGGGTTGGCACACTGATAGCCCGCGGGATTTGTTCCTTGGGCAAAGAATCATGCCCATGTTGAACATCGGCATTCATCTCGATGCATGTCCATTTGAAAATGGTGGCCTTCGGGTTTTGCCGGGAACCCATAAGCAAAGTGTACTCAGATTGCTGTTCAGAAAAAAATATTTTATCGACAATAACCCTGATCGCAAGGAAGTTGGTTTTGATATCAATGCTGGTGACCTGACCGTTCATGATGGCAGAATCTGGCATAGAGCACAGCAATCACCTCATATTGGAGCTGCGAGCCGTCGCCGCGTTATGTATGTTCCCATCATCACGGGGAAGTACATGCCGAAGCATGCGAAGAGCAAAACTCCTTTCTATCATCGTCTAGCTGCTAAAGTGCAGAATTAATTTGATTTTTGCGTTGGTAATCCTAAATTCTCAGTGGCTGTAGAATTTATTTATCCATGACTTTTGCGCTTATTACAGGAGCAAGTAAGGGAATTGGTAAGGCGATCGCTGAACAATTAGCATCCCGGGGATACAATGTGCTGTTAGTTGCCAGATCAGAACAGCTTCTGCGCGAAGTAGCCAACAATATCTCATCTCAATTTAAAGTTCAGGCAGATATTCTTTCCCTTGATCTTTCAGTTCCTGATGCTCCGGAAAACCTCTATCATTGGTGCATTGAAAAGAATTATCCTGTCAGCATTTTAGTCAATAATGCGGGTTATGGCTTAAGTGGTTCATTTGAGCGTTTTTCTCCCGGGGAAAACTTAAACATGATGCGGGTGAACATGATCGCACTCGTTCATCTTTGTCAGTTGTTCCTGCCAATGTTACGCCAACAAAAGGAATCATATATTTTAAACATTGCAAGTTCTGCAGCTTATCAGGCAATACCCTACCTCAGCGTATATTCGGCAACGAAAGCTTTTGTACTTAGGTTTAGCCGGGGTTTAAGACGAGAACTTCATGGTTCATCGGTTTCGGTAACTGTCATATCCCCCGGCGCTACAGATACAGATTTTGTGGTCAGGGCAAAAGTTGGCGAAAAAGGAGTCAAAACTGCCGAGAAAGTGAATATGACTCCGCAGAAAGTGGCAGAATTGTCTGTGAATGCCATGTTTGCCGGTAAAGCAGAATTAATTACTGGTTTTATTAATAAAGTCGGTGCCTTTCTTTCCTGGCTAATGCCGAATGGCGTTGTTGAAAAAACTGCCATGAAAATTTATGAGTAAATCTGCTTTCGGTCTGTCAAAATGAAAATGAAGGCTTTCATTTTGACATGTTCTTTGTTGCAGGTGCAATAGCTGGCAAATTTTTTTCAAAATTTCTTCAAAAATTTTCTTCGCTCATCCTATTACTCTTCTGAAGGCATCGATTCCGAATTGAGCAACAAGCCTTTAAAAAAAATAATTTAAGTGAAAGTATTTATTGCAACACCGAAGAGAGCTGGTCATTTCCTTCATATAATCGATAATTATCATAAGTAGCCGCCCGTCCTTTCTCACTGATTTTCATGCAATTGGCATCATTTGTGTGGCGCATATTTCATTATTTAAATTCAATTTCTTATTATGTCAAAAAGGGCAATTGTGTTTATCCTGCTATCCCTGGCCTCCGGCATCTACGGTTTCCAGTCAGACTCTCTTCTTCCAAGATTGATCTTTTTTGCTTCTATACTTTGCCTTTATATATCATTATTGGGCAGGAAAAGAAGCACAACCAGCAAAAGAATGTATGTCGCCCCCAACGGTCAGCTGTTGTTTAAATGGTTCCACGAAGAAGAGCCAAAACAGGAAAACTCCCGGGAATCACGCCGCTATTTAGATCATTTATACCTGGATTGATCATAGCGGAAACAAAAATATTGTTCGGGAAACAATATTTTTTTCATGGTTATTGTTTTAGTAAATTGACACCTCTAAAATCCAATAACGATGAGTTTGCAGGTTTTTAATCAGTTCCAACCCTTGCCGATAAATATCAGAATTGAGTTGGTCGACGAATCAGGTAAGCACTACCTTCCTCATGAAGTCAATCCGGTTGACTATCTTTCAAGATTCCTTAATAAATGTGTTGTTAACAAGGTTTGCAGGGAAATGATTGCCCGCAAAAAAGCTGGCGTAATAGAAGTATACCAGGACAGGATCATAGTAAAGGAAAACTAGCACTCTTCAATTCCGGAAACTATTAATTAACCCCAGGTAGTCGACAGCTAACGTGCCGCCCAAGAGTGGAGTGCGCAGTCGCCTGGATTCAATCATCTCTCAACGAACTCCCCACTCCCGACTGTTAATCATCCGTCCCTTCTTTAACTCCATTTTGACATTTCATGTATACTGCCATTAAGCTTTGATCGTTTTTTGATCTGAGCTTTTTCAATATCCGCTGATTCTCCTCGCCTCTCGCCCGAATTTAATTCAAGTTATAAATCTTGTTTATGCTCGCGCATTCCGGCCAAAAAAGGCAGCTCAACACGATGCTGGTTGTCATTGTCGTATCTATCCTGCTTGAACAATTTGTGATTGCTAAGATCATTCCCGAATCTTCGCAGCTTTTGGGTGTCAATCCTATTCCCGTTGTATTGGGGGTGCCGGTCAATCTCGCGATTAATATCGGGATAGTGCCCATCCTAATTTCTTTTGTCAGCTGCTTTACTATTTTGTTCATCGTGAACGATGTTCTTCAAAAAAACGGCATGAGGGACTTTTGGGTGAAGAAAATCAAGACCGTCTTCGCAGGATTCGTCTTCATTCTATTCTATATGCTATTGGCGGGCCTCCTGTACCATGTATTGAAGGATCATTTGCCCAGGGCATTAAGAAATGCTTTTGAGTCCTTCGGAATTAATATGGACGTATACACTTTTTTCCCCGGCTGCGAGATCATTCATCTGCGGGGGAGCTTTTTTCTTTTGGTTGCATTCATAATAGGGGTATATGTCTTTATTAGAAAAATCCAGCGTCCGTCTTTGGAGGTCTCACAGCAAGACGAAAAGTGAGATGACATTTTTAAGCTGACAGTCTTTAGATATTGGCCTCATCAATGAACACAACTTTTCGGGCTAGAATACACTATCAGCTGTCAACGACAACTATCAGTTCCCCGCGCCTTTCAACCACTCTTATTCCGCTCCGGGCTGAAATAATAACCGCTTAAGTATAATCGCCCATGGAAGTATTCCGGAAGTTGTACATTTTGTGAGTAAATATTTTTTCACCCAAAAATCTATATATGATACTTAAACAAACTGCGATGAAACTAGCGCTGGTATGCACAGTTGCGCTGGTTTCCCTATCAGGATTTGCCCAGGGTGTCATTACTACACCGAGGGTCCCTAGTCCGGCTGCAACAGTTTCCCAAACAGTTGGTATTTCCAGCGTCACCGTTAGTTATTCACGACCATCCGTAAAAGGTCGTGATATCTGGGGAGCACTGGTGCCATATGGCTGGAACAAACAGGGATTTGGAACCAACCTTGATGCTCCCTGGCGTGCAGGTGCCAATGAGAACACAGTCATTACTTTTTCGCACCCTGCGAAGGTGGAAGGCCATGAAGTGCCTGCCGGATCTTATGGACTATTCTTTGTCATAAACAAAGACAACACAGGAGAAGTCATCCTTTCAAGGGATTATAAATCCTGGGGAAGTTTTTGGTATGATCCAAAATCCGACTTACTTAGATCTAACATCACGATTCGCGAAATTCCTCTAACGGAGATGCTCACTTTCGATTTCATCAATCAAACCAAGAATTCCACTGAATTGGTTTTGAATTGGGAAAAAAAGCAATTTCCTGTAAAGATTGAATTTGACGTAGATAATATTGTTATGGCGAATGCAGCTGAAGAACTAAAAAACACGACAGGTTTTACCTGGCAGGGTTATGCAAGCGCTGCTGATTACGCCATGCAGAATAAAACGAATCTTGAACAGGGCATGAAATGGGCCGACCAGGCAGTTGCTCAAAATAAAAGTTTTGCCACGCTGAGTGTTAAGGCTGGTTTGCTGAATGAAATGGGAAATACGGCCGAGGGAGATAAAGTCATGAAGGAAGCAGTTAGTATGGCAAATGAACAGGAATTAAATCTCTATGGATACAACTTGTTAGGCAATAACCAGGCTGATAAGGCTATTGAAATTTTTATTTTGAACACGCAAAAACATCCAACCAGTGCAAATTGCTGGGATAGTCTCGGTGAAGGATATGCAAAAAAAGGCGATAAGAAGAATGCAATCGCCAATTTCAAAAAGGCATTGAGTATGAATCCACCGCCCAATGTAAAAGCTAATTCAGAAAAGTATTTGAAGCAACTGGGAGCGATGTAGATTTCATCGCGCGTGGAAGATGAGTTGACAGTTGCCAGCTGACGGCCTTTCCCTGATTTAGGATTCCGCTTTATATAAAGACTGTCAACTGACAACAGTCAACTCATTTTTACTAGTTTTGCTGCTAAATTTTTTCCCGAATGATTTCTGAACGAGCGCTGGTTCTTGCAAAAATATTATGGGATTATCATCAGGTCAATCATCGTATCGAAAAAGCCGACGCTATCCTTACTCTTGGAAGCCATGATCTTCGGGTAGCCAACCGTTCCGCAGAATTATGGCTCCAGGGTTACTCTCCCCTACTTATTTTTTCCGGTGGATTGGGAAATTTCACTCAGTCAGTCTGGACAGAACCCGAAGCAGATCAATTTGCACGGATCGCAATCGAAATGGGTGTTCCTGCAGATCATATACTGTTGGAAAACAAATCAACCAACACAGGAGAAAATATTATGTTTACCCAACAATTGCTTAAAAAGCGTGGTATTGACCCGGCAAGCTTCATTGTTGTACAAAAGCCATATATGGAAAGAAGAAGTCTGGCGACTTTCAAAAAACATTGGCCCGACAAAAAGATCACGGTCACTTCCCCTCAAGTTTCATTCGAAGATTATCCTAATGATGAAATACCTCTGGAGAGAGTGATTAACATTATGGTGGGGGATTTGCAGCGGATAAAAGTGTATCCGGAAAAGGGCTTCCAGATTTTCCAGGAAATTCCAGATGAAGTTTGGGAGGCTTATGAAAAGTTAGTTGCCATGGGGTTCTATAAGCACTTGATTGTAACCTAGTTTTTTTCTTAATTGCTTTTTTGGCGAATTATTAGCCGTGTATGACGCTTTTTCCGCCACGTAGACACATAGGAACAAAAGCACATATAGACGAGTTTTAATTCAGTTGGTGAAAAACATCTTTCTATTCGTAGCTATGATCCTATGTGGGCTTTGTGCGAGCTATATTTCGCTTGCAATATTAGAAGCTGTTGAAGAAATCTCGTCCTGAGGTTTAATCTCATAATTTACTTTGAAAGAAAGGATGCTTACGGTAAGGCCTATCGCAGCTAATACTATGAAAGAAACCGGGAGCCCCGCCCAACCGGCTACGAAACCAACTAATGGCGGCCCGATCAAAAGTCCAATAAAGCCCATCGTGGAAACGGCTGCTATCGCCAAAGGGGCTGCCATAACTTTGGACTGTGCCACGGCGCTATATACCAGTGGCACTACCGGTGATACTCCTATACCTACCAAAGTAGATCCCACGATGCTTGCCGGGATATTTGGAATGAGAACCATCAACACCAAACCTCCTGCTGTGAGCACGCCACTCCAAAAAAGCGTATTTCTTAATCCAATATGATGAGAGATCCAATCTGCCAGGAATCGGGTCGCTGCCATGGAAAGCATATAGGCGGTGTAACCAGCGCCAATCCATGCGGGAATAGCGTGCAAAACTTTTTTGAAATAAACACCCGTCCAATCAAACATAGCACCCTGGCACATCATCGAGCAAAATGCAATCATTCCCAAAATAACCAGGATCCCTTCCGGCCTTGTGAAAGCGGTTCTCCTTCCTCCCTCCTGTTTGTCCTCGGCTAACAATTGTTGCCTGCAAAAAAAGACAATCAGGAATGATAAGCCAGTGATGATAAGAAAATGTATCCAAACCGGCATCCCTGTTCCCATCACCCATCCCCCAAAACCCGCGCCTGCCAATCCCGCCACGCTCCACACACCATGAAAGGAAGACATAATCCTTCTTCCATACAATTTCTCCAGTCCGAGCGCCTGTGTATTGAAAGCGATATTGCACATATTACCAGAAGATCCAAATAAGAAAAGCGCTATTACCAATTGCCAGGTGGCGCCAGCAAATCCGATACAGGAAAGAATAGCGGAGTATATCAACGCAGTGATCCAAACAAGGTCACGACTGCCCCTTCGTGCGACTAATAAACCAGAAAGAGGCACAGTGAGAAAAGATCCAACCGGTAAGGCAAAAAGGACAGCACCAAGACTAGTTTCATTCAGGTGCAAATTCTGTTGTATACTCGGAATACGTGAGGCCCAGGAAGCAAAGCAGACGCCATGCAAAAAGAAGAACGCGCTGATACTGATACGGTGGCCAGCTAAGGAGAAATTTTTGTTCATTTCAGGTTGAAAATTACAATTCATGGAGTATATTTCGTACACCGGATCAAAAATGTACGGCAGGTTAATATCTTAGTATCCATTTTCAACATAAATGTCTTCCATATGAATAGAATCTTTCTATTGTCTCTCGTGGTTATTGCTATGGCATTCCATTCAATTCATCTTACTGCGGGAAAGAAATCAGAATTGACAAATGCATCAGAAGTGAAAGAAGTGGTTGTATACACTACTGCAGAGAACACATCCCTACGCCTGACTCCAACGGACACGGTTTCATTTGTGGACTTTGGTCAGCCTTTGGAGACGCAACCTTGCGTTTTTGTTGACCCAGGACAAACTTTTCAGACTTTCATGGGGGTGGGCGGTGCTCTAACAGATGCCGCTGCAGAAACATTTGCAAAATTGCCCAAACAAAAGCAGGATGAGATTTTGCAGCAATATTACGATCCCGTAAAAGGAATCGGATATACCGTTGGAAGAACAAATATCAATAGCTGCGATTTTTCCAGTTATTCTTACACTTATATTAAAGAAAATGATAAAGACCTGACAAGTTTTTCGATTGATCGTGACAGGAAGTATAAGATTCCTTTGATCAAACAGGCAATGACCGCCGCAGGTGGCTCTCTCACCCTTTTTGTAAGTCCCTGGAGTCCGCCAGCATTTATGAAGGACAATAATGACATGCTTCACGGAGGCAAATTGTTACCTGCCTATGCGCAAAGCTGGGCAAACTATTATACCAAATTCATAGATGCTTACCAAAAAGATGGCATACCTATTTGGGGTCTATCAATTCAGAATGAACCGATGGCAAAACAGACTTGGGAATCCTGCATCTATACAGCCGATGAAGAAAGAGACTTTATCAAGAACTATCTCGGACCCACCATGCAGAAAGCAGGATTTGGCGACAAAAAAATTATTGCCTGGGATCATAATAGGGATTTGATTTACCAACGTGCGAGCACTATTTTGAACGATCCGGAAGCAGCAAAATATGTTTGGGGAATTGGATTCCACTGGTATGAAGATTGGACTGGTGGAGGAAAAATTTTCGACAATGTCAGACGCGTGCACGAAGCATATCCAAACACGAATCTAATTTTTACCGAAGGCTGTCCTGAGAGATTCAATAGTCAGCAGTTGAAGGATTGGAAATGGGGTGAAGTTTACGGAAGGAGCATGATCAATGATATAAATAATGGATCTGTTGCATGGACTGACTGGAATATATTATTGGATGAAAAAGGCGGCCCTAACCATGCTGGTAATTTTTGTTTTGCACCAGTTCATGCGAATACCCGTACAGGTGAGTTAACTTACCTCAATTCATTTTACTATATCGGCCACGTGTCGAAATTCTTCAGGCCAGGCGCGAAGCGCATCATTAGTTCATCCAGCCGCGGGCAATTACTCACGACTGCCTGCATCAACCCCGATGGAAAAGTCGCCGTTGTTGTGATGAATCAGAGCGATGAGAAGATACCTTATCGGCTATGGATTAAAGGCAGGGCTGCAGAAGTAACCAGCTTGCCGCACTCCATGCAGACGCTGGTGATTGATTGATTTTGTTTCACCCAAAGGCGCATAGGTAGCAGCGTCTACTACTTTTGCGCCTCTGGGTGAAACAATTTACATCACAGCGAGTTCTTTATTGTACTTGCTTCTATATTCAATCGGAGAAAGTCCTGTTATCTTCTTAAAAATAGTCCTGAACGCCTTCGTGTCCGAATATCCCACATCATACATCACTTCATTTACATTTTTCCCACTGTTCTCCAGTTCTTTTTTTGCAGCTTCAATTCGAACACGTTGAATATATTCAACAGGCGTATTATGTGTTGCTTTCTTGAATCTTCTTTCAAAATGACGCCGACCGATTGCATATTTGAGTGCAAGTTCTTCAACAGATATCTTTTCCGTCACATTCTTTTCGATGAATTCCTGTGCTTGTTTGATCGGTTCATCCTCATGTTTTTTCTGGCCATTGAACATAATAAAGGGCGATTGGCTTTTGCGGTCGATTTCAAGCGCATATACTTTTGATGCAGTAATGGCCATCTCCCTGCCCGCATGCTTTTCTACGAGGTGAAGTAAAAGATTCCAGTAAGAAGTAGCACCGCCACTGGAATATAAACCTTGTTGTTCTGTTACGATTCTGCTATCTACGAGAGTCACTTCAGGAAACATTTCTCTGAATTCGTTGGCCGTTAGCCAATGACTCGAACATTCCTTTCCATTCAGAAGCCCGGTGGATGCGAGCATGAACGCGCCAATGCATAGACTGGCCACTTCTGCACCCTGATGATATTGCTTAACGATCCAAGGGATGAAGTCTTTGTTTTTAGTGAGAGCCACCTTAATATCCCCACTGATAGCCGGAATCAAAACCAGGTCTGTTTTCTTTAAGTCCTTCGTCAATATGTCCGCGTTGACAGTGAATCTTCCATTCATAAGCGGAATTCCTTTTTTCATTCCAACTAGTTGAACATGGAATCTTGGCTGCTTTCCCATATTCTGCAGAAATTGATTTACTCCATTAAATATAGTAAGGGGATCGGCAATACTTGGTAATACGGCATCATCCAAAAGAAGAATAGAAACATGGAGAATTTCTTTTGTCTGCTTTCTGTTTTTTTTCATTGCTTGATTATTAATAATAAGTGGTATACGGAGGGTTAAAAAAGAACCTTTAAAAGACTGGAACAGGGGCACCGAAACAAATTTAGTGGCTTGTATAAACTTAAAAAATTAAATGTCGCAAAAGCCCCCTAATCTAGTCCTTTCTGCACCCCTGACATGGATTCTGCCGGGAGTAGTTTTACATGGGTAATCAAAATACGTTTCGTCAAAATGCCAAAGTGAAAATGGTAAATATTATTATCGAAGGGAGACATTACCTCAATGGTTCTCATCTCATTTCCAATAAAGAGGGATTTTGTTTGATTAGTTTAACCGGTGAAATATGAGGAAACTAATTGTGTCTATGAATTTGTCGCTTGATGGCTTTATGTCTGGTTCGCATGCCGAGCTGGATTGGCATTTTCAGCATTGGTCATCAGAAATGGCCGAACATCTAAGTCAGCAGTTGACAAGTGCAGATACAATTTTACTCGGCAGTCATACCTATGAGGCAATGGCAAAATATTGGCCATACAAATTAGCAGATTTGAATTTTCCCAGGGAAGATATATCTTATGCTGACATGATGAACAATTATCAAAAAGTTGTTTTTGCAAATAAGAAGCTAAAGACGGAATGGAATAATTCAACTGTGATTCGGGGGGATATCGGAAAGAAAGTGGAGGGATTGAAAAAGCAGGAGGGTAAGGACATCATCGTATACGGTAGTGGAACACTTATCGAGTCGTTGCTACCCAAGGGACTTGTTGATGAATTTCAATTATGGGTCCATCCTGTTTTGTTGGGCCAGGGAAGGGCGTTTTTTGTATCCTTGGATCATCGGGTAAAGTTAAAACTAGTTGACACCAGAAGATTTGATTCGGGGGTGGTCGTTCTGAAATATGAGGTCGATCGACTTTCTATGTGATCCACAACACTCTATAGTTAAACGTCCAATGAATTTTTCCCAAGAGATTAAAATTTATAAGTCAAACTAAAAACCACTCCATAATCGAATTTACTGCTGCTTGCCGAAGGCGGATTACTATCAAAATTTGTATAAGGGCTCAAGGACAAATAAAAATCCCTGATCAGTTGCCAGGAGGCACTCGTGTTTCCATCTGCGCGGAATCGACCAGCTTCAGTCAGACCAAAATATGCAGTCTGAGTTGAGTTGATCTGTAAATCAGGTTTTCGAAATTGAAATAGATTAAATCGCAACATGAAAGGGATTTCAATCAATAATCCACTATTGACTCCTGCCGTGCTTCTTTCCTGCGAGAACGCAAATCCGGTTACTGCAAATAGCGACCAGTTATCCCGGACGACTACTTTATTGCCAATGCCTCCAATTCCCATTAACCTTCTTGCAATAGTTAACTCTAAATTCCTTTGATATTGACCAACAACTGTGACAAACCAGGACGTGTTTAATTGATAGGCTGAAAATAGTTGCAGGGATTCATTGTCCCTTGAATATCTCCCCGAATCAATAGATCCAAGTTCAGAGGCTGTCAATTGATTGTCAAGTAGTCTGGTCGCAAATTGAAGGAGCGCACTAAAATTAACCTGCCCAATATTACTTGATTTCGCGTAGCTAAGACCAGCAGAAACATTTCCGTTCAACCTCCTGAAAAAATTTTTATCCAGCGAAATAAGTGAAAATATATTTGTTATTGGCATTGCAACTTTACCATAACCGGTTTCAATTTCAACCCATCCATCTTTATCAGTTGGATTAATTAGTCCATAATATAATTTTTTATCAACCGTTTCAATTTTAAAATGATGAACGATTCGCAGTCTTCTTATTTTATAAAGTTTTATAGTGAGCAGCTTCAAATCCATCTCATCAATTGTAATAGTGCCCAGACTTGCTTCTTTTACATTTCCAATAAGAACCTGTCCATTGAACATATAAATAGAGTCCCTTTCTTGCCCTAACGATTGCGCATGGATGCCAACGATAGTAAAGACCGGCAGTATCAGGAATCGAATTCTTTTCACGTCCAGTTGCGATTTTAGCTAGCTTAAGTTGCGAGTTTCAATTTGCATTTGATAATTGCGACCTAAGATAAGTAAGTGAATATATTCATTTATGAACACGATTCGGCCGCGCAATTTGAACTCACTGTTAATAAAAATTTTATTTCCATCTTAAATATTATCAGATTATTTGCATTAATTTTATTATTCCCCACTGGCAGTAGCACATCTACCCTATCAATCTATCTTACATTTCGTAGCATACCCGTGATAGCTGGTTAAGCTCATATTAGATTAGGTTCAGCATGGTGACAGGTATATCAATTATCAATACCAGACGGAACCAATGATATATAAAAGATGATTCACTCCCGCTTCGAGCAGTTGCCGGAAAAATAAAAAGAAAGTTACATGTTAAGAAAACACCAGGGTTTCACACTAAAAGGGATATCTCAAACATTGAACAGGCCAATTGACACCGTTGACACGCAGCGTTCAAAAGCCGTTTTACTGTTAAGTGAACATATTCACAGAAGTATCGGATACCTTTAAATTTAGAATACGAACTTATAGAGATATCTCAAAAAAATTCGATCACTTTTGGCGAACTCTGTTTAGCCAGAAGTGACATTTGATAGAGTGCACATGAACAACGTCTGAACTTTCAGGTCGTGGACGCTCTCATCAAAATCCAGTCGAACAAATGGACGTACATAAACACGTGTTGCACCAAGGATATTTTTTAACATAATTCATTGGCGCGTCGTTTAAACCCTATAATTATTAATTATGAAAAAACTCAATTACTTTCTGGCTCTGACTACCGTCTTGTTTGTCATTTCTTCCTGCGAACCTTCGCTAAAGGTAACCAGTGATTATGACAAAGAAGTCAATTTCTCACAGTACAAGACATTTCGCATGGTGCAATTAGACCAGCAGCACCAAACAATCAGTCAATTGAATCAACAACGCATTATCAATGCAGTGATAAATGAGATGAAAAAGAAAGGATTTATTGAGACTGCAGACAATCCTGACTTACATGTAAATGCCATCATTATTTTGCAAGACAAGAAATCAGTCACTGCCAACACGAATTACTACGGCTATGGAGGTTACTATCGTCCTTATGGATGGGGCGGCGCTGGCATGTCAAGTTCGCACACCACTTATGATGTGCAAAATTACAAGGATGGTTCACTAATTATAGATGTTGTAGATGCCAGAACGCAAAAATTACTTTGGGAAGGTATAGGAAACAAAGAGATCGACAAGCCTGCCAGCGATCCGGATAAAGCAATTGCAGAAGCAGTGGCTTCCATAATGGCAAACTTCCCTCCAGGATTGGCAAAAAAGAAATAAGAACACAAGCTCTCTCCGATCCCAAGGTTTGAGGCAGGATCGACAGGTTATGGCTGCGGGTTAGGTCGCACATGCGGGCAGCCTATGCGCTATGTTTATCGCCAAACCCCGAGGCTGGTAAACAACTTATTATTTCAACACTTATACTATGCCAACCCAACGCAGAAGATTCTCGGTTGAGCAGAAAATGGAAATCTTGCAACAGGCCAAACAGTCAGGCATAACAGCTGTTCTGAGAAAGCATAATCTCTCGTACAGTGTTTTTCATCGATGGAAAGAAAAAATGGCAGACAAAGGAAAGGAAGAGTCACGATTTGGATATAGCCACTCAAGCAGTAGGATCAGAGATCTGATGGAAGAAAATTCGCTGTTGAAAAAGATCATCGCGAATCAGGCGATGTTGTTGGAGCTGAAAGAAGAAGAATTGAAAAAAAGAAAATAGTATGACCGCACTTTTTCAGCAAAATACTATTCGAAAAGTAACTTTTTATGGACTTGTTTCGCCCTACTTTTTGGATTTGTCTTGCGTGGACAAGATCCGTTTCCTTCCTGAAATGATGGGCCGGGTCTTGGTTTAAATTGATAATAACTTCTTCCCTACTCTACGCAAAGAATCAGGTAATCCCCGCCGGTTAAGAAAGTACGGTAGCAATCCGCACCATTCTCCGATTGTTGTATACGGATAGTGAATCAATTTATTCTTAACAACGAAAATCTCCATTTATGCAATTATCCAAGGTCAAAAAAAAGTTGGTTCTGGCGTTGTACTTATTTATGATCGCAATAAGTCAATTGCATTCACAAAAGAAACCAAACATCCTTTTTATCATGGGCGACGACATCGGCTGG
>PSRA01000225.1 GCA_003175695.1 Bacteroidota bacterium
TAGCATAAGCACATGATTAATATCGTTTGAGCATCAATTTTCGTGCTATAATTTGATAATATTTTCTTAATGCGAATTAAAATTTATTAACATTGACCTATGACCGATTCTCCCGACGAGGAATTTGTATATCAAAGCAGGGTGAGATGCTCAAATAATAGTAAATTTGCGGTTTGGTCTAAACTCAGCCTTATCGAGAGGTTTTTTCATTCTAAAATTTGCATTAAAAGCAGCATATAAACGAACGACTCCATGTCTATTCTGACAAGTATTTTCAAGCCCGGGATTATTAATCGGTTTAAACATATCACATTAAAAAAGGAGATCAGGGAAAATATACTCTGCGAGCGGGGCAACCTGGACGAGGATTTCCCCTCAGATTTTTCTGAATCAGAAAAAGAAAATGTGGCCTCGGTCAAAAAAATGACCATGACCAGCATGGAAAGACTTGTGGTTTTATCCAGGGCGATCGATCATTTGGTTAACCAAAAGATAGAAGGTGATATAGTTGAATGTGGGGTTTGGCGGGGTGGAAGTATGATGCTAATTGCTAAAAAGCTGAGGCAATTAAAAGAGCAAAGCAGAAATTTGTACTTATTTGACACTTTTGAAGGTATGTCTGAACCGAGTAAGGAAGACGTCAGCGCAGTGGATAATCAAACTGCAGAGAACTTATTGGCCAAGTCTGACAGGCTGGTAGGAAATAATGTATGGTGTTATTCTGCTTTGGATGAAGTCAAAAAAAATCTTCAATCTACGGGATATCCTTTAGAAAAAATGCATTTTATCAAAGGAAAAGTGGAGGACACTCTACCTGAGCCATCTGTCGGAAAGATAGCGCTCCTGCGCCTGGACACAGACTGGTACGAATCCACTAAACACGAATTGGAAAATTTATACGACAAATTAGTAGTTGGTGGCATCCTGATTATTGACGATTACGGCCACTGGAGTGGCTCAAAAAAAGCTGTCGACGAATTTATTGAAAACAGGGGATTGAAAATTTTCCTGCACCGGATTGACTATACCGGCCGCATCGCAATTAAAAATGAGTAATTAAAGCAATTTTTTAGTTAGGTACTCTCACCACCGTTTCAAAGTCTGAATTTCCATTGAGATTATAGCTGGCGTTGTATTTGATTGAGTCTTCAGCCAGCACGAAAAAATCCCATTGATATTTTAGCGAAAAAGAAGGGGAAAAATTCAGCGTGACATTGAGCTGAGTCTTTTGGTCATTTATAAATTGCCAATTAACGGGGATGAGTGCTGCAGGGTTGCCAGACCATTGGCTGCCGGTACCGTCTGGTTTGAAACGAATGCTGTCACCGTCAAGATTCGAAGAATTAAATGATCGCCCTCGCTGATAATTTATAACAGTGCTATTAAATAATCCGTGATCTTCAACAATCTTCCAGGTATTTGAAGTGAGTATTTGATCTGGTGTCAAGGCAGGCTTGCTTTCAGAATTTTTCGAACATCCAAAATTGCAGACGAGAAAAAATAGCAGGATAAACCATATCCCGACTATTGAGGATTTGCGATTCATAACAAAAAAGATCCAATACAAATTTAATTAACGATGCGAATTTCTGCCCGAATACATAAAGTGGAAACTTGTCGCTAGAATTTTGTCGCGTTTTGCGTAGGTTTCCTAATTACCGTTTCATAATCATTGATGCCTCCTGAACTATATTGATCCTCATAATTTATCGAGTCCTCAGCCAGGATATTGAAGCCCCAATAATAAACTACGGAAAAAGAACTCGACCAATGTAAAGTAAATGTGAGCTGTGTTTTTTGGCTATCTATAAAATTCCAATTTATTGGATAGCTGCCTGGTGATGGAATGTTCGTCCATTGTGTACCAGTTCCATCTGCGTTAAATCGAAGACTGTCTCCATCGAGATTTAAAGTGTTGCCAGCTCCGCCTCGAGTATAGTCGATGGGAGTATTTCCATACAACCCATGGTCTTCCATGATTTTCCAGGTTTTTGAAGTTAGGATCTCGTCGGGAGATTTTGGTTTTGGAGGAGGAGGATTATTGGAACTTTTAGAACAGGCGAGATTGCTGAAAATAACAAATGAGAAAATGATCATTTTCTCAAACATGCGAGAACTATTTTCCATATATAAAAGGAGTTTGGGAGTTTGATTATCAGTAAGTCTCAATGACAAAAGTCAAATGATTATCCAAAATACAAAAAGTAACCAATTCTATGCAATCATTTTATAATACTTTTGGGTAAATCCAAACTAAACGCTTGATTTGCATTCGTTTTGCAAACCAAAATGCAATAAACAATAGCTGATGATCGACTTGATTAACAAATGGCTATTTGGTGGAGTTCAACCAAAAAAAAAGCTACCTTTTTCGGCAGATCAGTTAACTGCAGAAATTAAAACCAATCGTAAAACCCTGAATTTGGTCGATAATTGGGTCGATGATGACGCTTTTGCTCGTTCATGGTTTAACTATGGGGTGCCAGATTATATTAAGAAGGACATCAATAGGGCTATTGGAGAAGATCCGACTTATACCGATATCCTCCTTTATGTTTCAAAGAAGTATTTTGAAAAGCCGGCCTACTTGGAAATAGGTGTTTCGGTTGGCAAAAATTTTTTTCAAATCCTGGAAGGGAATCCGGCTGCAACCTTAACCGGATTTGATATCGAGGATATTAATCCTGTTTTATCATCAAGATTGATTCTTGAATCCACAACTGACTGGGATACGCCCCCTGATTCTATAAAAAAGAACCCGTCTACTCTTAAGACATTTCGATTCCAAAACAGAAAAGTTCAGTACATGTGTGCCGATGTCTGGGATTATAACAGCTGGTCAAAACTTAATGGCAAGAAATTCAACATTGTTTTTTCCGATGCGCTGCATACGCCGGAAGCTATTTTGTTTGAATTTGAGATGCTTGTCAAGTATAACCTGCTGGATGAAAAATTTGTCATAGTCTGGGACGACCTGGTTGGAAAGATGAAGCGATCATTTTATCAAATAATAAAAAGATACAACAAAGCTTTTGGACTGAAGGAAATCTATCTGTTCAATGTTAATGGATGGATTGGTGAGCATGAAACGCCGCATGCCATTGGTATCATTTCCAACTTTTCATTTTCCCATGAAGGTCGCTCTCACTAATTTATCAAACAGTCTGTATGAACAAAGCCGTCACCGGCTTAATGACTCGGCCCGGAAATTTGGTATCACCGAGGTATATTCGTATGATTTTAATGACATAAAGTCAAGCAACTTTTATAAGGAAAACCAGTCACTGCTCGACCAGCCAAGGGGACTGGGATACTGGCTGTGGAAACCCTACCTCGTTCTGGAGGCATTTCAAAAATTGAATGACGGCGATGTTGTGATTTATTCAGACAGTGGAATTGAGATTATTGACCACGTTGATCCACTTGTCAGGATTTGCACAGTCCATGCTCCGATCATGTTATTTGGCAATAGTGACCTGGTCAATTTTACCTGGACAAAAAGAGATTGCTTCATTTTAATGAATGCTGACAACCCCGAATTTTGGTATAGCCTTCAGTGTGATGCGGCATTTGTTCTTTTCAGAAAATCTGATCTGGCTATCCGATTTCTGAAGGATTGGCTGGTCTTTGGTTCTGATCAAAGAATTATTTCTGATATGCCAAATACCTGCGGAAAGAAAAATCTTTTTGGTTATATAGAACATCGCTGGGATCAATCCATTCTTTCAATTCTTGCAAGACAATATAATCTTCCATTTTTCAGAATGCCTACCCAATTTGGCAACCATTACAAAATGCCGGGATATCAAATTGCGAAAGAATTCAATTGTGTAAGCCAGGTTAATCAGGCGCAGGTTGATTTTTATGTAGAGCATGCATATGATAATTCTCCTTATTTTCAACTGCTGAATCATCACCGATCAACCAACAGGAGACCGGATGAGGTAAAAAAGAATAGTTTAAAAAAGAAAATCGAACGGAGGATCCAATATGCTAAATACAACTATGCGCTTTCTTTGCATCAAAGGAAAATAAAAGAGGTCCGTGGCTGGTGAAGGAATTGTGGTTAAACAAGAGCTATTAAAATAAATATTTCATTACTCTAAGGCCCAATCTGATTTCATTCAATATATGTCGCGAACATTCTTTTCAATTATCATCCCGACTTATAATTCAGAAAAAACGCTGCAGAAAGCCCTTAGCAGTGTGATGTCGCAGACTTTTCCCGATTTTGAAATACTGATTCTCGACAATTTATCCGCTGATTCGACCGTATCGGTTATAAAACAAAACCAGGAAAAAGATTTGCGAATCAGGCTGATTTCAGAAAAAGACAAGGGAATATATTATGCCATGAACAAGGGAATCAGCCTGGCACAGGGTGAATGGCTTTACTTTCTGGGGAGCGATGACCAGCTATACGATTCCTCCGTATTACAAAAGATTTCGGACGAATTAAATACCACTGGTTGCAGGATCATTTATGGTAATATTCTTGGACGACGCGGAAAATACGATGGGCCCTTTGATTTCGACAAATTACTGGAGAACAATATATCACACCAGGCAATGTTTTTTCACCGGGAAGTGTTTGAGAGGGTGGGCGTGTTCAATACAAAATACAGAACACATGCTGATTGGGACTTCAACCTTCGCTGCTTTGAGGCGGGTCTGGAGACTTTCTATGTTGATATGATTGTCGCGGAATTCGCTTCGGGCGGCGCCAGCTCAAAACATGAAGTCGGATTCATGCGCGAAGCACTGATAGAAAAAAAATTAAAAAGATTGAATGAGACAGGCAGCAGGCAGTTGAGGGCAATTGCAAATTTCGACAGGTGGTGGCGTTACATAAGAAATGTAAAGATTAGGGGGAACAAGGACATGGAAGCATATGCGAAGGGTATTGAAATACCACCCGTGATCCGAAATGTGATTTCCCTGCAAAGTAGTATTCCAGAAAAAGCTTTGCAAATGGGAATGGTGTCAAAAACAATGATGATGATTTCGTATTTCCAAAATCTTTTTATTGGAGCCATCTAGTTTAGCCAAGAGTCAAAGAATTGGTGCCAGGTGACAGCCAGCGGCTGCCTCCAATGATTACGCTGCTTAGATCAAATTTATTGCTCTTGTCTCCTGACTTCCGACTCCGGCCTTCCCACCAAACCTAGCAATCCCCTGTAACTCTTACAAAAGGCCTGCATACTAAATTTCTCCTCTGCAAATTTCCTGTTATACGCTGCAAACTTCAGCTTCAACTCCGGATGCTGAATGAAGTATCTTAATAATTGAACCCCTTCTTCCACAACATTTGGTTCGTCTGTTGCAGTGATAAGAAGTCCATTCTCCATGTGGTGGATATAATCCGGAATTCCATTGACAGCGGTAGATAGGACAGTTTTTCCATATGCCATCATGGTCATAATTACCATCGGCAGACCTTCGAAAGCCGATGTCAATATCAATACATCCGACTGCTGATAGATTTTCTTCATAAGAGCACCATCATTTACATTTCCATAGAAAGTGCAGAATGGATAGTCTTCTAGCCTGATCACCCTGTCGACGTCGCCAACGAAAGAAAAATGAACGGGATCATTGGCTTGATTCATTTTCCGGGCTATGTCCGCAATCAAATGCACCCTTTTTTGCGGCGAACCTCTTCCAATAAAAACCACCTCAGTATTTCGGTTATTTATTTGAACAAAAGCTGGAATTTCAGTGGCATTGTCAACAAAATAGAGTCTCTTATATAAGCTGCTGTCTATATGATTCTCATCATATTGCTTAATCACGTCTTCCTTTAATTTGAGAGTACTAAAAACTCTCTTATCAATCCTGTCTATTAATCCTATGGTGTAATGCATCCAGGTTCCCAGGTGACACAGTTCCACACAAAGGATATCTTTCCGGATATGAGGGATCACTTTATAGAAAAAAAGGCTTTCACCACCAAAAACCGTGGGATTTTCTGATCGATTAATCCAGGTCGCCAGAACGCCCCTGAAGAAAAAATTGACGAAATGAAAAAGCTTGTTGTCTATATAACGATGAAGATCGATGATGCGAACACCTTCCATCTCGAAGAACGCCCTGAATTGATTATTAAGCGGTTTTTTTGAAAAGATGATGACCGGTTTTGCGTCCCGCATGCAATTGGTAATATCGATGTTGACCTGCGGGGCACCACCAATATCTGCGCTGGGAAAAAATAGAAAAAGGCGATGCTTTGTTTTGAGAGGGAAAATCACACCGAATAACCTACCTAAGGCAACAAAAGGAAACATACCCAACCGCTCAATCCGTAGTTTCAATATTGCCTGCTTATAAGTCATTCTATCCAAAATATTTTTCAATGGTCCGACATAGATAAGCAGAATCAAATTGAATTCCTAATTCTGAAATGATTGGACGGATGGCATCTGTATTTATAACGGGATTGCTGCCTTTTTCAATCAGTTCGTAATTTCCCTTTTTTCCCAGGAGCTTTTCAATGGTTCCCACGATTTGCGTCACGGCATAGTTGGCCGGATTAGCGATATTGATTATTTCATTTTTGAATGTTTCTTTTTGCAGGATCCTGTCGCAGATTGCAAATGCATCTTCCATATCGATAATATTCCTGGACGCATTCTTCCACAAATAAAAGAATTGACCAGAAATAATATGTTGAACGAAAAAATTCAGTACTGTGTGAGGATTACTTGTATTGCCAGCCAAATTTGAAATCCGGAATACAAAATAATCACTATGGTTCTCCCGAATAAGCTTCTCCATGGCCAGCTTATGAATTACATAGGGAGAATTATTCAAAACAGGGTCATAAACACTGCAGGTTCCAAAATAGACCAATGTCTTATGTTGGTTTTCCCGGATACTATATTCCAACAGCTCCTGCTCCCTGACAAATTCCGCGACTTCCCTGTTAGCCGAATTAGAAACGCCGGAAGCAAAGATCAGGAACCTGTCATCATGCTCGTATCGTTTGAACCCATTAGCTACCAGTCCATTGCCCAAAACCATTCTTCTGTTTTTTGTACGCAAATGTATAAGTTTCACGCAAAAGACGCAAAGTTAGCAGCGAGCCACCCTTGCGCCTTCGCTTACTTTGCGTCTTTGCCCGAAACATTTACATTTGATATACTATGGAAAATGCATTTAAGTACGGCATCGATCAATTGACGATTGGAAAAGCCATTGCACTAGCAAGTGGAAAGACAAAAGGTTTAATCTCGCAAACAGCTATCCATAGAATAAAGCAAAGCGAGCAGCATATCCAGGATATCATCAATAAAGATGAAACGGTATATGGCGTCAACACCGGATTTGGCATTCTCGCGCACACAAAAATTACAGCAGAGGATACCCGCATCCTGCAGTACAAATTACTGCAAAGCCATAGTGTGGGTGTGGGAGAAGCTGTCCCTCCTGAGATTGCCAAACTCATGCTCATAACAAAAGTTCATGCTCTGGCACAAGGTTATTCCGGCATTCGACTGGAAACATTACAAAGAATACTTTGGCATGTTGAAAATGACATCATCCCTGTTGTTCCTGAAAAAGGATCGGTGGGTGCATCGGGAGATCTTGCGCCATTGGCTCATCTCTTTCTCCCCCTGATTGGTGCAGGCGAATTGTATTTCAAAGGTGAAAGAATGAAAACTGCCATCGTACTCGATAAAGTAGGATTATCCCCGTTGCAACTGGGACCCAAGGAGGGTTTGGCGCTCATCAATGGCACCCAATTTATCCTGAGTTTTGCCATTCAGTCATTACAAAAACTTCACAATTGCCTGGAGGCTGCCGACATAATTGGTGCAATGAGTCTCGAAGCATTGACCGGTACAAAAGCGCCATTCGATACGCGTCTTCACGAGTTGAGACCTTTTGCGGGAAACAAATTAGTTGCACAAAGACTGAGGCTCCTGCTGAAGGACTCTGCCATAATGCAGAGCCATGTCGACTGTGGGCGGGTTCAGGATCCTTACTCGCTTCGCTGCATGCCGCAGGTTCATGGGGCGTCGCGCAATGCCTGGCTGCATACAAAAGAGATGACAGAAATTGAATTAAATGCAGTGACCGATAATCCAGTGATCCTGGCTGAAGGGGACAGCATAAGCGGCGGCAATTTTCACGGACAATCATTGGCGCTCCCATTAGACTATGCCTGCATTGCCGCTGCCGAGGCCGGTAATATATCGGACAGAAGATGTTATCTTCTCCTGGAAGGAAAATGGGGATTGCCCATGTTGCTAATGAACAACGTCGGACTAAACAGTGGATTCATGATTCCGCAATATACCACGGCAGCGCTGGTTACTGAAAATAAGACATTGTGTTTTCCTGCAAGCGCCGACAGTATTCCGACATCACTTGGACAGGAAGATCATGTGAGTATGGGTAGTATAAGTGGAAGAAAATTGTACAAAGTATTAGAGAATCTGGAATATATTTTGTCGATCGAACTAATGAGTGCATGCCAGGCCATTGAATTCAGGCGTCCTTTGCGGAGCAGCGAAATTTTAGAATTTGCTCACGATTATGTGAGGCAGTTTGTAAGCTTTGCAAATGAGGACAGGATATTTGCGGACGATATTGAGCAAATAAAAAATATCATCGGGAACAATTCTTTTGTGGACGAAATCAACCGATTTGCAAAATCCAAAAAAATTATGTTGAACGAAGGGTTTGACGCATTTGCTCTTTAACCTTCGACCTAAAACTTAATTTAACATTTATGATCCAGACAGGGTACGACCCGGTTAAATACAAGACTCCCACCGGCACTGCCATGCAATGCAAAGGATGGATCCAGGAAGCAGCTCTCAGAATGTTATTGAACAACCTGAATCCTGAAGTAGCTGAAAAACCCGATGAATTAATTGTATATGGAGGTCGCGGTAAGGCAGCAAGAAATTTTGCTGCTTTGAATGATATCATCGCTTCATTAAAAGTTTTGGAAAACGATGAAACCCTGCTCATTCAGAGCGGAAAGCCAGTTGCTATACTGAAAACTAATCCGGATACACCCAGGATCCTTATTTCTAATTCCCAGTTGGTTCCTAAATGGGCCGATTGGCAACATTTCGATGAACTGGAAAAAAAAGGATTGATGATGTATGGACAAATGACTGCTGGTTCATGGATCTATATCGGTTCTCAGGGTATCGTGCAGGGAACTTATGAGACATATGCCGCCGCAGCTGACAAAGATTTTGGCGGATCATTAAAAGGAACATTGAATGTGTCCGCTGGCTTAGGAGGCATGGGAGGCGCCCAACCACTGGCCATAACTATGAATGAAGGTGTCGCACTGATTGCAGAAGTGGAAGAGTGGCGCATCGACAAGAGGTTAGAAACCCATTACCTGGATAAGAAAGTGTTGGATATCGATGAAGCGATTGACCTGGCACTGGATGCAAAAAAAAGAGGAGTAGCTTATTCGATAGGAGTTTTGTGTAATGCAGTTCACCTTTTACAGCGACTGATTGAGCGCAAAATCGTTCCCGATACATTGACAGATCAGACTTCGGCCCATGATCCATTGATTGGCTATTGGCCACATGAGATTTCACTTTCTCAGGCAAAAATTCTTCGGGAAAAAAACCCTGATCAATATATTGAGTACGCCTATCAAAGTATGTACAGGCATGTGCAACTGATGCTTGAATTGCAAGGGATGGGTGCTGTTGTTTTTGATTATGGAAATAATATCAGGGCAAGGGCCAAGGAAAAAGGTCTTGCCAGCGCTTTTGATTTTCCCGGCTTCGTCCCCGCGTATATAAGGCCGTTGTTTTGCGAAGGAAAGGGTCCATTTCGCTGGGCTGCTTTAAGCGGCGACTCCCAGGATATCGCCACAACGGATGAGGTGATTTTAGATATGTTCCCTCAGAATAAATCATTGCAACGGTGGCTCAAGCTGGCTAAAGAAAAAATTTCTTTCCAGGGATTGCCAGCTCGCATTTGTTGGCTGGGACAAGGCGAACGCGAAAAAGCGGGTCTCGCCTTTAATGAACTGGTGAAGCTCGGAAAATTAAAAGCTCCGATCGTCATAGGCAGGGATCATTTGGATACGGGTTCGGTGGCAAGTCCTAACAGGGAAACCGAAGCCATGCTCGATGGAAGTGACGCCGTGGCCGACTGGCCTTTGCTAAATGCCCTGGTCAATACAGCCGGCGGAGCAAGTTGGGTGAGTTTGCATCACGGCGGAGGCGTGGGTATGGGATATAGCATTCATGCAGGTATGGTGATTGTCGCAGATGGAACTGATCAGGCTGCGGCCCGCCTGGCGCGCGTCCTGCGAAATGATCCGGGTTTGGGTGTGATCAGGCATGCCGATGCAGGATATGACAACGCAAAAAAAACTGCCAGGCAATTTGGCCTTGACCTGCACGACAGAATTTAAATTTTAAAAAACTGCTTTTATCTTATCAAAGTGACAGTTCCTTTGAATACTTGTTGCGTACCATCCGAGAAAGCAATTTTTACAAAATAGACATAGGTACCTGTTTCAGCCAACGTCCCATTGATATATCCATCCCATCCAAATCTTGGATCGTTTGGTGGGACATGTGTCACCTGGAAAATTTTCTGTCCCCAGCGATTGAAAATTGAAAAATCTTCCAGCATTTGGAGATCCTTGTTCCCCATTATAAAAAATATGTCGTTGCGCCCGTCTCCATTTGGTGTAAATCCATTTGGAATATTCACTTTTCCACCCGTGAAAATTTTAACAGCAGAGGTACCAGTCGCCACGCAATTGAATTCATTTTTGACGTGAACTTTGTATTCAACGGAATAAGAAGGTGTAGCCACCGGCGCAGCGCAATTGTTGCACGACAGAAATTCTGCTGGTTCCCAAATGTAAGTGGTGGCTTGCCCACCGCTAATCGCTGTGGTCAGTGGCACGCTGGTTGATTTGAACAAAGTAGTATCTGCAGGTTCAATCACGACAGAAAATGGTTGAATTGTTTTCTGAGCGATATTGTTCGTATAGTCCGTTTCGTTGAAGCTGGTATCCCCCTGCGTATTGTAATTACCCTTACTGTTTACGACGGCGTAAACAGCTTCAGTTGTTGGATATTTAATTACGGTTGAATACGTCTGACAATTGCCCACTACTTCAGAAGGAGTATAAAAAACCGGATTCAGCAAACTGGCAGCGCCAGCCGATGGATCAGCATCATAAAAAGCAACCGGTATTCCCTTGAATACACTGTCATATTGATTGTTCATACAAATGGAGAATTTCACCAACAGGCTATCATTCGTATAACACTTGGCATCGAGTATCTGGACCGTCAGGTCTGGAGAAATAACCTTAATCTTCGATTGACCATTAATCAAGCAGCCCAATTGATTCAGCATTTGCACCTGTACAACCGAATTGTCACTCACTTCTACCATGGGAGAGAGGCAATTGGTGCAATTCAATTTATAGCCTTCTCCTTCCATCCATTTTACTGAAGAAGCGTCATAGACTGTCGAAGATATTTTTAATACCAGGGAATGGTCTGCAAAAACACTTGTATCTGCTGGCTCTACACTAATTGTATCGGGTAAATAATTAAAGCTGGCAATATTATTTGAATAATTATTTTCCATGAACGTACTATCGTCGGGTAGTTTTATCGGGATCTGAATTCCCCTGTTATTGACCACCCCATAAATTGTCCCTGCCTTTGTTCCCCGGGTAATGTTCGTATAAGCAACACATTTAGATTGGGCAGCCTGGTTATTTATAAATACAGGGCCCAATAGTTTTGCATTGGAAGTTGTGGGGTCGCCATCGTAGAAGGCCACAGGAATCCCCTGGGGAATTCCGCCTCTTTTAAAATTGTTGCACACTGTAAAATGAATTTGGAGACTATCGTTTTTTGAACATTCTACCTGGTCTATGGTCATTGTATAATCATCCACGACCGGTACTTTAATATTGGCAAATGCGCTGTCCACACAACCTAGTTCACTCATGACGACCAGTTTTTTTGTGATATCAGAACGCCCGGCTATGTAAAAAGGATTGGCACAATCAACGCAGCTCATGCCGAGGGAATCAGACCACAAGTAAGAAGTCACCTTGCCAGGACTGCCTTGCCCGGATAATTGCAAAGTGTCTCCAGGTTGCAGAGTTGCACTTGGAGGAGCAACCGAAGCTTTGAATTGAAAGTTAGTTTTAAGTAAAATGTTATTGGCATAATTTGATTCGATTAGGTTGGTGTTGGGCAGCTGAAGAGGCTTTGTTGAGCCATTGTCATTGAACACACCGTAAAGCTGGTTCAAGCCTGGCTTGTGAATATCTACGATATAATCATACAATTTTCCACAACAGCTTCCTATTATCGAATCCGGTACGAGGAAGGTTCCCAATTTGTTCGCAGTATCAGTTTTCGGATCTCCGTCGTAGAAAGTGATCGGCGTGTTCGGAAGAATGGGCGCGTATCCGTAGTCGCAAACATACAGTGAGATCTTAAGTTTTGTCTGCTGATAACATTCTATATCCGTAAAGGCTATCGCACCATCAGGCGTCGGATCTTTCACTGTGAAGCTGAATGTGGAAGTTGTGTCGCTGCAGGAACCATTGCCAGCGATCAAACGAACAGTATAATTTCCAGGTGTCCGAAAAATATAATCGAGATCCTTTGCAGTGCTAACGACCTGCTCGGCCATTCCCTGGTCGTTGCTCATCAGCCAACTGAAACTTGTTGCGTTGACTGACCTGTTCGTGAAGAGAATGGTATCTAAATAGATCGGATCTTTTGAAGCAATTACTCGCTTATCGGGATAAAATCTGGCCATCACACCGCAAGTCACTATCACATAATCGGTGTAGTTTGCATAACAATTGGGATTGGCATTGTAAACTTTGAGAGTGACTTTGTATTTGCCCGGCATGCTAAAGTTCTGAGAGAAATTTGGACTGTTACCTCCAACAACATTTCCGTTTACGCTCCACTGGTAATTAGTTCCTCCTGTTGAAGTGCTTGTGAATTGAATCAAATCTCCAGTGGCGGGAAACCAGTTGTTACGCGTGAAATTCGCGATTATATTTTCACTGCAGGAGCTCGTACATTTATTTTGTGAAATTAGTCCACTTCGTACATTCACCAGGTTGTTCTTCATTTTCGCAGCCTGACCGGCCGTGAATTCGTTTGTACAGGCACCGCTAAGCGACATGAAATTTGAATTCAGATCGGGTACATCGTGTGCGAAGCCGGAGAGGCTGTCCGTATAACAGGAATTTTGCGGATTGGTGCATGATCCTCCCAGCGAAGACATGGGTGGTGTGTCGCAAACACCATCACCATCCACCGAGCAGTTGGTGTTTGCGCAGCTGCCTTGGACGAATATATGCGACAATCCGAGGTAATGTCCCATTTCATGTGCCATCAAGGGACCAAATTCACCTATGACGATACCGTCTCGGTAGTCTCCGTCACCTCCTAATCCTGCATATCCATTTTCGTGGTGCCGCGTCCAGGATCCGCATGAGAAAGTCGTGAGCAGTTCAGATTTGATCCCGTCTACCAGCCAGATATTGCAATATTGTTTGGTGTCCCATGAAATAAGATTTTTCAGCCGGTCATTCTCTATATCCTGGTCGAAATCGCCCAATACCGACTCGGTACGGGTAATTCCAGTTGTATTGCCACCATCGGGGTCAATTCTGGCAAGGCAAAATGAAATTCCGGTGTTTGCACCCTGACCACCTGCATACGCACCAGCGTGAGCAAACGCATCGTTAAGGTCTTTGACGGCGTTGATAACCTGTTGATCTGTTATGGCATATGGATTTTGACTGACGATATGAAAGACGACCGGAATGGTATAAGCATTTCCGAGGGGCGGCATTTGTTCATCTGCAACAGATCCAATTTTTGATGCCGAAACGGGCCTGGCAGTTACTTTCTTCATTGGTGGTTTTTCAGCCGGCGAATGAAAGTCTGAAGGATTCAATTGAGGGGTAGATGGATAAAGAATGCCAAAAAATAGAGAAAGGCAGATAAGAACCTTAAGTTTTGATAGTAAAAAAGCGTATGTACTCATGGCATTCCACACAGGATTCACATTGAATTTTTCGGGTTCAAGGCTCAAGACTTGGGCCAATTTTCTAAAACCTTCAAATTACTTGTGGATACGTGCCGAATATTTTACACTTTATTGATAAATACGTCTTTTTTGAGTCATGAATAACCCTCACGCATCAACTAATCGCTATTTTTATGAAGGTCCCGAATAAGGAGATTTCCCATGGCAACCACCTTGATTATTAATATTGAAAACCTGGTCAATACGAGAGATGAGTCGCGATTGCTCTCCGGACAGGAACTGGCCGAATTACCGAGTCTGCTAAACGCATACCTATTGCTGGAAGACAATCGTATTGCCGAATGGGGAGCCATGGCGGATTTGAGTGCCAAAAAAATGAGATCCACCGGTAATCTAGTTGACGCAACCGGGCAATGGGTAATGCCTTGCTGGTGCGATAGCCATACGCACCTGGTTTTTGCAGGTAGCAGGGAGAACGAATTCGTAGATAAACTTCAGGGTTTAAGCTATGGAGAAATCAATGCCAAAGGAGGAGGAATATTGTCGACTGTTGCCCAGGTTCGTGAGTCGAGCGAGGAAAAACTTTTCAACCTTGCCTGGCAAAGACTCGAATCAATCAGCCGCCTGGGAACCGGTGCAGTTGAAATAAAAAGCGGTTATGGATTAACGGTAGAATCTGAAATAAAAATGCTTCGCGTGATCCGGAAATTAAAGAGTCGTTCCAAATTAAGTATCCGCTCTACTTTCCTTGGCGCGCATACATATCCCGCACTATTTAAAGATGACCACGCAGGGTACGTTCGGCAAATTATTGAAGAGATGTTGCCAGTGATAGCAAAAGAAGGCCTGGCCGATTACATAGATGTCTTCTGTGAGAAGGGCTTTTTTAATCCTGAAGAAACCGAGGCAATAGTAAGAGCAGGTCTTCGATATGGACTAAAACCCAAGCTTCATGTGAACCAGTTAAACAGCATCGGTGGTGTTGAAACAGGCTTACGATTAAATGCTTTGTCGCTGGATCATCTGGAAACATTAACCGATGTTGATCTCAGGAAGCTCAGCGATGCATCAATAAAAAAAGAATGGGCGGGAGTATGTACTTTGTTGCCGACAGCGGCATTTTTTCTGCGGATGCCTTTTCAGCCGGCCAGGCAACTGATCGATAGGGGATGCGCCGTCGCCCTGGCTTCAGATTATAACCCGGGTTCTTCACCGAGTGGCAACATGAATTTTGTTGTTGCATTAAGTTGCATCCAAATGAAGATGCTACCTGCTGAAGCGATAAATGCAGCTACCATCAATGGGGCATATGCAATGGGTCTCGAAAAAGAGTTGGGCAGTATTACAAAGGGGAAGAAGGCAAACCTGATTTTTACTAACCCGATGCCTTCGCTTGCGTATTTTCCTTATTCATTTGGCACAAATCTGATCGCAAGGGTAATGATTGATGGTGAATTTGTGTGAGAGCTGCATCAAAAGGCACCTTCTCTTCTCGCGTCTTTGCGTGAAACATTCTCCCAAATCCTAGCGACAGGCAGAGCTTATAGAATATTTCATGCAAAGAGAAGCAAAAGAGGTTTAACAGCCTGCAAAAAATTGATTTTTTCGGCATAATACTTGAGCCAACAAGGGACCCAATGATTCTGACTAGAAAAAAAAACAAAAGAGATTTTATAGAAATCATTACAAGCCGGAGATCCGTAATTCCCGTTCACGATAAACAGCAGGGATTGGATTTCCTGGTTTCGTTTTTCTCTGCCATTCGACCTTCCAGGCAAAAAGACAGGCGGAGTGCCGACCAAAATCTGAAACGAATCTCGGCAGAATTGCATCATCATCCGATCCTGTTAAAAAATTTGCAACACGCTCTCTTATCTCAAATAGTCGATACGGATCTTTCGTCAGCGCTCTCTCAAAGTGGTATTCCACTGGCAAGAGGTTTTTGGCAGGAGTTATTTGGTCGGTTAAGACATAAACTGTTGCCTCCACTTCAGACTGAAAATGATTTTCTATACACCGTTAACAGAGTCTTTTTTAAGAAGAGTGATTTCAGGTGGGTGGAAGACATTTCGGTCGAAACCTGGGTTCATTTTTTTGATAGTATCAGGATATCATTTCAAATCGACGACAAACGAATCTTATACCAATTCATTCAATCCCTCAAGATGCTGGCGTTTCAGATATCGCAGTTGGGACTTGAGAAAGAGGTATTGAATTATTTGGATTCAGGAAGCCTGGATGACAATCCCTTCTTATGGCAGAATTATTTGGTGCATGACCTGGAAGAACTGTTGAAAAGCAATGCCTCCACTGCCGAATTGCAAAAAAAATCAGGTGATATTGCCAGCGCACTGGATCAATGCTATAAAAGTATTGTTTATATCCGACAACACCATTCAGAGATGGGAACAAGCCTTCATCAGACTTATATGCTTGTTCTTCTCGAAAATGATATTGATAGAATGACCATCCTGGTGGACATACTGGATCCGGATCTGGAATTTGATACATACAAATTCGTTTCATTTTTTAAGCTGCTCGTGCGAAATGAAAACAGGAAAAACAGTATCAGGGAATTTCTATCGCAATGTCTCGGCTATTTAGCTTACCAAATTGTCGAACACAAAGGTTCAAAAGGAAGCAAGTACATCACTTCCACTGTGCAGGAATACAATAACATGTTTGTAAGTGCTATGAAGGGTGGTGGAATTATTTCATTTGTTGCCGTCATCAAAAACTTGCTGACCAATATTGGGATGCCTATTTTTTGGCACGGTTTCCTTTATAGCTTGAATTATAGCGCTGGTTTTATCGCCATTGAAGAAACTCATTCAACACTCGCTACAAAACAACCTGCTTTTACGGCGAGCGCTGTAGCGAGCTCGTTAGATACCAAACAAAGTACGCATCGGCCGAATTTATACAGCCTTGCTTTGACAGTTGCCAAAGTATCGCGAAGCCAGTTTGCTTCATTTCTTGGAAACCTGGTAATTGTTTTTCCTGGCACTTACTTATTAGCATGGATATACGACCTGGTCACCAAGAGCAAAATTGTTTCGGGAAATGAAGCGATGGCCTTGCTGGAAGCGCAGCATCCCTGGCATAGCCTCTCTCTGTTGTATGCCTGCAATACCGGCTTCTTTCTATTCCTGAGTGGAATTATCGCAGGCTATGTTCAGAACAAAATTCAATTTGGACATATTCCGGAAAGACTGAAGACGCATCCGATGTTAAGAAATTCAATGTCGGCCGCTCGTCTTGACCGTCTTGCTCATTATGTAGAGCATCATTTGGGTCCAATCATTGGCAATATAGCCTTAGGCTTTATGCTTGGAATGGCAGGGTTGGTAGTCAAAATCTTTGGCATCCCTTTCGATATCCGGCATATCACCATATCAGCAGGGAACATGGCGATTGGTGTTTATGGCCTGGGCATTGAAAATATTAAGCCGGCTTACCTGTTAACCGTCTTCCTAGGCGTTCTAGGAATTGGCTTTATGAACTTCCTGGTTAGCTTTTCACTTGCTTTTATAGTGGCTGTCAAATCAAGAGGAGTTCGACTCAAAGATTATCCGGAATTTCTGGGAATTCTTTGGAGATATTTTGCCAAGAAACCGCTTTCATTTATTAGGCCCCAATAATGGGGGGCATCCAACGCCACCGCTTATACTAAATTTGTGTAATTCATTCCAAATCCGGTAATTCGTACAAATAATTTCCATGCAACCCATTATCGAATGTGTCCCTAATTTCAGTGAAGGACGCGATCAGGGTATAATCAGACAGATCACGGACGCCATTGAATCCGTGGAAGGCGTGCGACTTTTGCATGTCGATCCGGGTAAGGCTACGAACCGGACAGTAGTGACATTTGTCGGAGACCCATCTGCTGTCGTGGATGCAGCATTTCTGGCTATAAAAAAAGCAGGCGAACTAATTGATATGTCAATTCATCGGGGCGAACATCCCAGGATGGGTGCAACTGATGTATGTCCCTTGATACCCGTCTCAGGCATATCTATGGAAGAAACGGCTCAATGGGCGATTCTATTGGCCAAAAGGGTAGGTGAAGAATTAAGTCTACCTGTTTATCTATATGAAGCAGCTCAACCCAATACACGGCGAAAAAATTTATCGGTTATACGGGCGGGCGAGTACGAAGGATTTTTTGAGAAGATAAAGCAGGCTGAGTGGAAACCAGATTTTGGTCCCGCATTATTTGATGCGAAAAGAGGGGCAACAGTGATCGGCGCCCGGGATTTCCTCGTTGCTTATAATGTAAATCTCAACACTACTTCTGTAAGGCGTGCGAATTCAATTGCTTTTGATGTTCGCGAAGCAGGAAGAGTTAAGAGGCAGGGAGATCCGCTGACAGGAAAAATAATGAAGGATGACAATGGAAAACCTGTAAACGTGCCTGGGACCTTAAAGGCAGTCAAGGCCATTGGATGGTACATTGAAGAATATGAGATGGCCCAGATCTCAATGAACCTGACCAATTTTAATGTAACACCCATGCATATCGCTTTTGATGAAGTATGCAAAAAGGCAGAGGAGCGCGGCATCCGGGTGACTGGTAGTGAGTTAGTCGGTTTGATTCCACTCCAAGCTATGTTGGATGCCGGGAAATATTTTCTAAGAAAACAAAAAAGATCTGCAGGCGTCTCCGAGAAAGAATTGGTTCGCATCGCAATACTTTCTATGGGATTAGATCAACTGGGACCTTTCAGACCTGAAGAACGCATCATTGAATACCTGCTCAGAAAAAAATCTGATCAGAGATTAGCGGGCATGACGCTTTCAGATTTTGCGGACGAAACTGCAAGTGAGAGTGCGGCGCCAGGAGGCGGCTCCATCGCTGCATACACAGGCGCCTTAGGGGCTTCGCTGGCAACGATGGTCGCTAACCTGTCGTCTCACAAAAAAGGTTGGGACGACAGGTGGGCATTCTTCAGCGAATGGGCCGAGAGGGGACAACAATTAAAAGAGAAACTTATTCGGCTCACTGACGAAGACACCCAGGCTTTTAACCATATTATGACAGCCATGGCGATGCCAAAGGATAGCCCCGATGAAAAAGTGGCGAGGACTAGCGCAGTGCAGGCGGCAACCAAGCTCGCCATTGAAGTTCCCTATCAGGTTTTGCAAACTGCTTTTAGTAGTTTGGAGGTGATCAAAACCATGGCGGAACACGGGAATCCTAACTCCATTTCCGATGCAGGAGTCGCAGCACTGTGCGCAAGATCAGCGGTCATGGGCGCTTTTTTGAATATGCGCATTAACGCGACGTCATATAATGACAAGAATTTTGTCGATGCCCTTCTGGATAAAGGCAAAGAAATTGAAAACAAAGCGAAAGAATTGGAAACAGCGATATTAAAAATAGTCAGTGATAAAATCGAAGCCTAGCGAAAATCTGGATGATGCAAAATGCGGGATCAGCCGAGGATATTCTTTAACAACCGACATAAATCAACAAAACTGGCAGGCTTCACAATATAATTAGTGGCGCCCTGGCCAATTGCTTTTTTTCCTTCTATTGCTGAAATGCCAGTTGAGTATATGAATACGGGCGTCTTCTCCAAAGGTTTTATTTTCCTTATTTCCGTGACGCAAGTAAAACCATCCATTTTTGGCATATTCAAATCGACAAAAATGTAATGAGGATCAAAATTTTTCAATTGAGAGGCAGCCTCATGCCAGGTCGAGGCAGAAGAGAAATCGATTTGAGAATTTACCCTTTGAAGGGCTGATTGAAAAATTTCATGCTCATCGTCATCGTCATCGAGCAAAAAAACTCTTTTTACCATATCTCCTTTAGTATAATTCAAAGTATTAAATAATACATCACTTAGACATTGCAATAGGATCGGGCCCAAAATAATAGATTGTGAAATGTACTTTATCAAGTCCAGAAGAGATTTCTGGATCATTGATTTGAAAAACGCAGGAATTGTATAGTCAACCTTTCAGAAATGAATTAAAGGTCGTGAGTCAAATGTAAGATTATTTTGAGAAAATAAATATTTCCTAAACTTTTTTTTGAGATACCGTTCGACCTGAATCTGTATATGGTATCAAGTCTACATTAATGATCCCGGACACTGGATACTAGTCAATACCTAAAATGGAATACCGATATTAACATATCCCAAAACCCTCTGCCACTGGTCGCTATACATCACGCTCAATTCCAATGGTCCCAGGGCGAAATTATAGGAGAATGTGAGGGAATACCCTGATAGAAAATTGGGGTTTTGGAAAAAGTAACTCTTGCTAATAAAATTCATGAACATGACGTTTGCTTTCGCCGTCAAATCAACGCTAGTGAAAAGCTGGTAGCGCAAACCAAGAAGAAAAGAAGCGACGCTGGGAGTATAGTAGGATCCCTCCCTGAGCCCCGCAAATGTCACCTGGTTATGAAATTGATCGGTCAGACCTCCGATAGAAAACTCGTTCATGATATTCTTATCATATTGAAAATTAGCACCTGATTGAATGTTCGTTAACAAAGTCCAACGCCGGCTTAGTCTTGAATAGGTCTCCATGTTGAAAACCAGTCTTCCATATGGGTTCTTGGATATAGGTGTATCTAAATCAGCATTGCCTGAATGAATTTGAACATCAGGGCTTTGGGGAAAGACCCATCCAGCCTCCGCATCGATCTTCATCCCTTTCCTGGGATATACCTGACGATCCAATGTATTGTGCCGGATTAAAAAATAAGATGTAAAAAAACTATTGTGACCAGTGAAGCTCACCGTGGAGGCAAAAGATGGATTGTGATTCACCCATTCGAATCTCATACCCGGCCCCAAACTCCAATTTTTACTCGTTGAATAGGATAAGCGGCTATCTGCTCTCAGGTAATTTTGCGTGTATAAACCCGCTTGCTTCGATTGTTCATAGCTAGTTATGTTGAATTGATCGAATTGAACGCCCAGGTTGAAACCGATCTTTCTGCCGCGGCTGAAGAATTGTAAATGTTCTGCCCGGACTCTGAAATTTTCTCCGATATTCAAAGTGGCGAGACTTCTCGAATTCGGCGTAAAGAAATCTCGCGTGGTGAGATTGAGGATGGCGCTTATTCCACTGAATTGATTGTAGTGCAATCCTATTTTGGCAAATGTCAAAGGATTTTCAGTGGCCTCAAACACTATTCTGCTGGTATTATCAGGTTGTGGCACCAGGGAATAAACAATCCTGTTATAGTAACGCGTACCAGACGCATTTCGAACCATTCTTGCCAGATCTGCCGCTGTGTAATAATGATTGGTCAGCAGATCGAGGGTATGAAGGAAGAATTCTGTTGTCGTATGATGAAGACCGTTAACTTCATAAGAACTTATCTTGACCGTATGAACATCCGGCAAAGTCTTTTTCGCGGAGTCATTTGGGCCGTATAAGGCGTTTAGAGAATCCGCCAACCTTTTCAACTGCGGGTATAACTTCCGACCTTCTTTTATTCCTGCATCGATGATTTCGTCGGACTGGCCAAAACTGGCCATATTGTAACCTTCTAAATTTGGAGATATATAGATATCACAAAGGGGAAGTTCAGTCCTGGTATCTTCTGCTTCGCGGAAAAACGCTATCTGCAATAATATCAACAATGCATTGTTCAATTTTTCACTACTCAGCAATCCGTTGGCTACGTTGCTTCCAATAACAAATGTTGCCCCCATGTCCTTCACATCCCTGACAGGAAAATTTCGAACGACACCACCATCCACTAACTTCATTCCCTTATAGGGAACGGCTGTAAAGACGGAGGGGATCGCCATGCTTGCACGAAGTGATTGGACAATTTCTCCACTATCTAATACAACAGCCTGCCCCGTAGAGATATCCGTGGCAATGCAGCGGAAGGGAATAGCGAAATCATTGAAATCTTTGATTTGATAAACTGGAAAGAACAGTTCTGAAAATTTCAACCATAATTCCTGCCCCTCCAAAACTCCAGTCGACAGCCGAAACCAATGATTGACCCAGGGCAGTTCAATGATATATCGGCCGTATTCACTTTTCTCTTCCATGATTATGTTACGAAGAGACTGTTGGTTCGACAGAACGGCATCCCAATCAATCCTTCTCGCAATTTTTTCTATAGAGTCGGCAGAATATCCAATGGCGTATAGTCCTCCGATGATGCTTCCCATGCTGGTGCCTGAGACATACTCCACTTTTAATCCTGCCGAGTCGATGGCTTTCAAAATGCCAATATGTGCCAGGCCTTTTGCCCCGCCGCCACTTAGCGTCAAACCTATTCTGGGGCGTTTTAGAGAACTATCCTGGGAGTGTGCGATGCTAAATAGTAGAAAGAAAAAGACGGAAAGCGAAATGTATTTCATGAAGCAGTACCACAATGATTTTGGTACAATTTACTGGAAAACAACGAAAACTTAGGAAACCAGGCAAGCTGAAATCCTCAACAATTGTTTCATTGTCAGCCTCCCTGGTTCCTCATTGATGTTTTATTGTGGCGAAAGATATTGCGCAAAAGCATATCCTTCAATTCCGCTATTAGTTCGGATTAGCCACCATTGGTCATTCATTTTGCTGACCAATGTCACAATTTCATTGTGTGCGGCCTGTCCCACAACAGGCTGGTCAGTTCCAGGGCCTTTGCGTATATTGAGGCTGGTGGATTCGGTGGTCACCTTTGCTTTTGCCCCCGGAACGGCGGTTGCGACACTTATGTTCAGTATCAAATCACCTGCACGAAAATCAGGATCAATCGTTCCATATATATTCCATAATTTATCTTTCACTGCACCGCTAGGCGCTTCACCATCAACGTATAAAACATTGTCCTGCTCACGCTGCTGCAAATTTATAACGCCGGAAGCTTTCGCTGCATCCAGCAATTCTTTGTATTTGTCCTGTAATGCCATGATCATTCCCTCCTTATTTTATAGTTAACTGATTTTGAATTTTCTTAGGATTCAACGCATTCAGGGATTTCATCAAAGTCGGTAAACTGGATCTTTTGATCTCGCCCGTAAGAGTGATCACTCCATCTTTAACGTTAGCTTTCACACCCGGAAAATCTTTTGTGGCGTCGGCAACACCTCTGCTCAGAACGTCATCCTGGCTAACAGCGACAGGAGGTGGTGGCGGTGGCGGAGTAATGGTGCAATTGTTAATAACTGATCTGACGCCTTTGATGGACTTGACAGCTTCCTCAACGGAAGTCCTGGTGGCATCGTCCTTGACTTCTCCACTCAGGGTAACAACTCCGTTCGCTACTGAGGCGCGAATCTGACCAAGTTCAGGCATGGACTGGGATTTTTGAGTAATGGCCTCTGAAATTGTGGAATCCTTGACTCCACAAGACGGAAATGCAATTGCAGCCATGGTAATCAACAATAGCATCTTGTGAATTTTTGCTAGCATACACAAAGGTTTAATGATGAAAATTAACCAGACAATCCCGGCCCTGATTTCGATGACCGGTGATCGATGGGTGTGGAAATTCTATTTCACAAAGTGGGATCGAAAGGATTTGGAATTATCCATTATTATTTTCTAACTCCATGATCTTCTCAAAGGTCCTTTCGTACTGTTGATTAGATAGCAATAACTGATCCAAGGCTTGTTTATATTCTGTTTCTACCTTGATGAATTTATTCTTGTCAGAGTATGTGTCGGGGGAGGCCAGGAGGCCTTCTAGTTCGAGCGTTCTTTTCTTCAGACCGGCAATCTTTTCTTCTAATTGGGAAAATATTTTTTGCTGCTTCTGTAGTTCTTTCTTTGCTTCTTTGTTAATCGGAGCGTTTGCGGTAGGTGCAATTTGCGGCTTTGATTCGGCCATATCAGGAAGTTTAATCTTTTCCTCTCTTATCACTTCTGTCTGTTGTACCGCTTCGTTTGCTGCTTTCTTTCTTTCCTTCCATTCTACCCATTCATCATAAGATCCTTTGAATTCTTTTATCTTGCCATCTTCAATTTCCCAGATCTTGTTTGCAGTTTTGGAAATAAAATATCGGTCATGACTGACGAGAATATAACTGCCCTGGTAGCGGTTCAATGCTTCAATAAGCAATTCACATGAATGGATATCCAGGTGATTTGTAGGTTCATCCAGCAGGAGGAAATTTGCCTGGCTGACAATAGTCTTTGCCAATGCAACTCTTGCTTTTTCACCCCCACTTAAAATTCTAATCTTTTTCTCTACCTCATCGCCGCTAAAAAGAAAGCATCCCAACAATGTCCTTAATTCAAGTTCAGTCTTTTGGCTGCCTGCTAATTTCATTTCATCCAAAATATCATTATTCACGTTCAATGCTTCCAGTTGATGCTGGGCATAGAAACTATCTTCCACATTATGTCCCCAAATTCTTTCTCCTGAAAATGCTTCGGTGCCTGCAATAATCCGCAACAACGTCGATTTACCTTTACCATTGGCGCCAATCAGAGCTATCTTATCACCGCGATCAATTTCCGCTGATGCATCCTGAACAATCTTAATATCACCAAAACTTTTACTAACGTGTTTCAACGACACTAAAATTCTTCCAGGTGTTTTATCGACCCTGAAATTAATTCTGATGCTCGGTCTTTCGAGTTCAACATTTTCAATTCTATCCAGCTTTTCCAATCTTTTCAATGCACTTTGAGCGGCGGCGGCTTTTGTGGCTTTGGCGCGAAACCTTTCAATAAACCTTTCCTGTTGACGAATATATTCCTGCTGGTTTTCATATGCTCTTTGCTGCAACTCGATTCGCATTTGTTTTTCTTTCTCATAGAAAGAATAGTTACCATTATAAAAATGAAGAGACTGCTGGTACAGTTCAACAATTTTCGTTACCATACGGTCAAGAAAATATTTGTCATGGCTTACGATGACGACCGCACCCGGATAATGTTGAAGATATTTTTCAAGCCACTCTATGGATGGGAGATCAAGATGGTTGGTAGGTTCATCCAACAGTAGCAGATCCGGCTTCTGTAAAATCATTTTTGCAAGAAGAACGCGCATTCTCCAACCGCCACTAAATTCGTGGAAAGGGCGATCGAGATCGGACTGGCCAAAGCCAAGTCCATGAAGTACTTCTTCGGTCTTGTGTTGAATGTTATATCCATCCATCAATTCTAACTCATGCAATTTGTCGCTGTACAAATGAAGTAGCGCTTCGCTCCGTTGTTTATTGGAAGGATCTTTGTCTGCGCCTGATTCATGCTCCTTTTCAATTTGCTTACCCAGCTCTTCAATTTCTTTTTCTAATGCAAATACTTTTTCAAATGCACTCATCGCAACACCCAGGATTGAATCTGCAGTGTCGAAACTCAGTAGATCCTGGTGTAAGTATCCGATGGAAGTAGAACGGCTTTTTTCCACGGTGCCTTCACTCGGCAGGTATTCACCTACCAACAATTTCAAAAGCGTAGATTTTCCAGTGCCGTTATATCCAATTAATCCAATTTGTTCATTGGGTTGAATATGCCAGGTAGCATCCTGCACAATTACTCTTGCACCAAATTCAAATGTTACATTTTGCAAACCCGCCAGCATGAATCAAAAAAATTTTTGTTAAATAAAATGGCAAAGCTAATGCAAACTGTTTGGATTGTTTTAACACTTATCTTTGAACAAATTCTTTTCATGAAGAGAGTGATCATGCTCATCATCATTGTT
>PSRA01000093.1 GCA_003175695.1 Bacteroidota bacterium
CTCTCTCTCTCTCTCTCTCTCTCCAATGCCCTTCTGAACGGGGGCGGGTATCTGTTATTATACTCGATAACAGTGTCAGAATTGACACACCCCAGATTATACTAGTACATTACCAAAGGACAATCACCAAAGATTTATTCTGACTGAACATTTTGCTATTGACACGACTCGCTGCATCTTTTAATATGAGTACAGTCAGACGTAAGGGCTGACACGGCAAAGGGCTTCAGGGCTGACGCCGGAGCTGATTGACAACATAAGGTGCGGCAGGCGGGGCCGACGATATCCGCTGATGAATGCAGCAGCGCACCGGAATACAGACGTGATGCACGCCTGACAGGGCGCTGGGTCAATGTGAGGGTTCGCAGCTTTCGACCGTGGGTTTCCGGCAAGCACGCTGCGCAGTCTAAACCAATCATGAGGCCATACAAGCGGACAACCTATCGAACTTCAGGGCATGAGTGCATAGCGCATCGGGGGATTGCGAAACTGACCCCGGTCCTCGTTACCTAATATAGGTCACGAGGAAGGAAAAGACAGGACGCCAACAACCAACCAAGAATTGAAAACGTATAATGCATTCGCTGCGAGTTCCCGAATTACGACGGCTGGGCGACAGTTCAGTCTATCAGCGTAGCGACAATGAGCCGATGTCGCATAGCAAACGGCTTGGGCCAGCGAGTGCATTGTGAGTAAGTCAATTCTGATCCACTGGAGAACACAATGCCTACACCGAACGGAAAGGAATCACGAATAATCGCCCGTTTTCATCCCCAAGCATGGCAGCGCGATTACGCTATAGACGTGGATGCCGAAGGCGAGACCGACTTTGACGTGACCACAGAAGTCTGTCAATTAGGGCGCGAGAAAGCGCTGGCAATCACGGACAATGCTTACGACAGCGACGACCTACGGCATGCCGAAACCGCACCTGAATGGATTCAGAAGTGGTCTGGACCGTTCTATATCGAAGTCAGAGATTCAATTCGGGGATACTTCAACCAATAAGTTGCTAGTGCATGCGCCCGTGCTGCGATGTCTGGTGCGAACGTCCTACCCACGAGGGGACAACGAAGCCAGTCAAGCAGGCGGGCGCATGAGTAGCAGTTTATATCAGTACAACGTAACCACCGTGGGCTGCGGCCCACTGATGCATTCGACGGCACACTCATCGACGGGTGAGGAAACGGTCGCGGGTGAGTGCATCAGTGGTTCGCATTCTACTAATACAGGAGACGATCATGGACTGGTTTGATGCTGTAGTTCTCGCACGCACGCTGATGAATGAGAACGGGCTCGCACACGTTCCCTTTGGAGCTTCGAAAGCGCGGCGCGTTGCTGGCACGACACACTTCACGCGCAAGCGTAACGCATTCGGTGATGTTACACCGTGGGTGGTTGAAAAAATTGAAATCTCCCGCCCATATGCTGAGTGCAACACAGTCGAGCAAGTCAGGGACACAATCCTTCACGAAATCGCGCACGCAATCGCGGGCAACGAAGCGGAACACGGAATAGAGTGGAAAGCTGTCGCGCAGCGTCTAGGGGCTAATCCAGAAGCCAAGTGCGGCGCAGGCACGATTCAACCGACTGGCACCTATCAAGCGACTTGCTCCTGCGGTGTCACGCGTAACTATTATCGCAGGCCAACCGTGCGGCGCTATTGCAGAGTCTGCAGCGAAGTTCTACAACCTGTGAGGGTCCGATGAATACACTACTCCGTAAACACCGCCAGCAGATGTCCTACGCCGAGATTGATTACGTCGAACAACTCGTGCATCAGCTCTCTGGCTGGTCTCTCAACTCTGGATTGATCCACGCGCAGCGCAACGGTCGCACGTTCACGCATGAGCAAGTCATGAACGCGCTCAAGACTGGTCAGGTCATCGAAGTCAACAGCAACGGGCGCGTCCTGATGCGCGATTCGAAAGGGACATGCGCTGTCGTTTCTGTCCGCGACCTGTACCTTGCAACGGTCTGGTTCAATCATCCACGCGACACTCACAAAACGTTGAAGCGCGGCGAATACACTTGGCGCATCAATGTCATCGACTACATCAGAGGGCTGCGATGACTCTGGTCTGGAGGGAACCTATGGACGAAGCGTACAGAGATGGCTGGAAAGCAGGACACGCTGACAAAATCGCGGGCATCACACTGCGGCTTTGTTCTACTGCGTATGACAACGATTCGCAGTACTGGAAAGATTACGTGCGCGGCTATGAGGATGGCCAGCGCGAGGGGAGAACACTATGAGAGTCAGAGTGAACACGTTATATCGCTATGAGCCTGTACCGATGGACAGATTCCATCCGCCGTACAACATCGAAGTGAATGACATTGTGCGCGTGGTGAATCTGCCAAGTTGTCCCAAGGCAAACACGATGGGACACTGCCACGTAGAACATCTCGGCGGTGACTTCGCTGGGCTGGTTTGCTGCAATTCGCTGGTGCCGTTAACGCCTGAAGAGAAGAAAGTTGTCAGACGTGCGTTGACGCCGACAGCGATTCGCAGGCCAACAAAGCGCTTCAACCTTGATATCGTCAGAGATTCACAAACGATTAACGACGGTGATTCCACAATTCACACGGAGGTTCCTGTCCTGTGACAGCACAGAAACGTCGCGCTGAGGCATACGAGCATTACAAGCAAGATGTCGAAGCCTCAGCGCGCGCTTGCGTTGAAGAGGGCGAGGGCATCTGGGTCGGCATTCAAGAAGGGGAAGGGTTATACACCGACCTTGTACTGTTCAACTCTCCGCAAACAGGCAGCACACTTGCCTTGAAAACGACTGAAATAACACCTGAGAAGGTGAGAGAAAAAATCCGCCGCTCCGATGCGGCATTCAGGAGAACACAATGAAAAATTTCATCGAGCTGTTTGTTGACGCGCGCGCCGTATCCACTCCGCTGATTGCGGTCAGAACGTTTGACCCTGCCAGCACAATCCGCAACGTCCGCAAGGCACTGGACAACGAACACGCGAAGGACAAGAACTATTCTGACGCGACCAACACCCCGCTTATCTCGTGGGACGCAATCCACGGGCTTCGCGGCATCGGTGAAGCCAACGGTCCCGGCGCAGCTGCTCTGAATCAGATGGCGCAGCTGGCCGACATTATGTTGGCTACGACGGTTGACCTCGCGACTGCGCTGGGTGTTCTCGAATATGCAACAGAGAACGTCATCGCGTTCATCCACAATCCGCACCTTGTCTGGGAACAGGACAAGCGCACGATTCAGGGAATCTGGAACCTGCGTGACGGATACAAGGCGAACGGCAACATGGCGGTCATTCTCGTCGATGTCGGCGCTACGCTTCCGGCAGAGCTGAATCAGGACACACTGATTCTGGACGAACCGCTTCCTACCCGTGACGAACTCAAGACAATCATCACGGACACCTTCAACTACGCGGCGCAGGAGGACAAGTACAAAGCCTGCAAGAATGCTGCGACTCCTGCAATCGTCAAAGAGGCTGTCGAAGCGCTGGTCGGTCTGCCTGCGTTCCCTGCAGAGCAAGCCACCGCGATGTCGCTGGACAAAATCTCCGGCAAGCTCGACATCGAACAGTGCTGGGACAGGAAACGGACCATCGTTTCTACTCAAGGCATGGAGTTCCACCAGCCGAAAGACATACTGAAAGACATGTATGGCAACGAGGGCTTCGCGAAGTTCGCGACACGTTTGATGGAGGGTGAGTTTGCGCCCAACGTCATCCTGCGCGTGGACGAAGGCGAGAAACAGTTCGCTGGCAACGGAACTGACAGCAGCGGCTCGACGGGCAAACTGCTCAGCGAGTTCCTGTCATGGATTGAGGACAACAAGGTCATCTTCACCTTGTTGCTTGGCGTCCCCGGCAGCTCGAAGTCATGGTCCACTTGGTGTCTGGCTGGCCAGTACAAAAAGCCGTTCATCAAGTTCAACGTCGCGGCGATGGAATCCAAGTACGTCGGTGAAGGTCACCGCATCCTGCGAGAGAACGAGCGGAAGGTTGAAGCCATCTCTGACAAAAAGATTTGGCTCATCATGACTGCGAACTCTCTCAATGGCGTCCCGCCTGAGCTTATCTCCCGAGCGCAGCGTGGCGGCATCTTCTTCTTCGATGTGCCGAGTGAGCAAGAAAAAATCGGCATCATGAAGCTGAAGATTGCGCGTTATGGCCTTGACGCAAACCAACCTCTGCCGGAGATGAACGGCTGGACTGGTCGCGACATCGACAACTGTGCGGCGCGTAGTCAGATGCTGGGCGTTTCTCTTGTCGATGCTGGCAAGACAATCGTTCCGCTGATGACCTCGCACCGTCAGGAGATGGAAGAGCTGCGAGAGTACGCGACTGGCCGATTCCTCAGCGCTTCGCATGAGGGCATCTACCAGAAGACTGACGTTCCGCAGTCACAGAAGAACGTCATTCAGCCTGTAGTCAACGCGGGTCGAAAGATTCGCTAACAGAACGGGCGCAGAACATCGCGCCCTGATCGGAGGAGAACATGGATAAAATTACCTATCAGCAAATTGGAAATTCCTACATTGACGTGCATGTAGGGAAGAAGAGGACTGGCAAAATTGTTCCTCTTCTCAACGGAAACTTCCGCTACGAAATTGCCAACAACGCAGGCGCTGGGGAAGAGTTTGGTTCCATCAAGGCAGTAAAACTATCACTGGAGGGTCAATGAGCGAGTATCACGCGCAGAAAACGCAATTCAAAGACGGCGCTTGTCTCGTCGATGCCCTGAAAGAGCAGGGCTACAGCGAAGTCGAAGTGCATGAGGTCGCCACTCAGTTGTTTGATTGGCACGGACACACAACCCGCTACCTTGACCCGAACGGGGACAAGGCAAACATCATCGTTCGTCGTCACATCGTCGGCGGCGCAGCGAATGACCTCGGCTTCAAGAAGATGGCAGACGGGACGTACGAAGCAATCGTCAGCCAGTATGACAGCCATAAACACAACGCGCAGTGGTTCAAAGGATTGAAGAAGTCCTATGTGGAGAAGGTTGACCACAAGACTGCTGCGAAGAACGGACTGAAGTTTCTGGGGCGTAAAATCGTCAACGGTCGCGTACAATTGCAGTTTTTGGACCCGCGAGCGAACTAAATGCAACTCACCAGCAAACAGATTGCGCGGTTCTGGCAGAAGGTTGATAAAACTGACGACTGCTGGAACTGGACTGCTGCAGTGTATAGCAGTGGTTATGGCGCTGTGACTATAAACAGCACATGCTATCTCGCTCACCGCATTTCTTGGCTTTTGAAGCATGGTAAGGATTCAGAGCAATGCGTCCTTCATACATGTGACAATCGTCGCTGCGTCAATCCTTCACATTTGTTCGAAGGAACCAAAGGCGATAACAACAGAGATGCGGTTGAAAAAGGCAAGCACAGCATTCCATACAAAAATGCTAGGCATGTCTATGACACTAACGGTCGCTGGCGGGCGATTGTCCAAGGCAAGCATCTTGGATATTTTGATACCGAAGCGCAAGCATTGCTAGAAGTGGAGAAGCAGATTGGCAAAAATCATCACCATCGAGATTGACGAGAACGGCGACCAGACGGTGGACCTCGCTGGTTATCGCGGCAAGGGCTGCGCAGCTGTTCAGGCTGTATTCGAGCGTGCGGTTGGCAAGTCGGTCAAAGTCACCCGCAAGCAGGAATACAATGACACCAACAACAAACCGCTCCTGCAGAGGTAGCATGGAACAGTTTCTTCACCCGTTCCTAAATCCTTACAACCTTTCCAGCGGGCAAATAGTCTTCTGGATTGTGTTGTGTGTGGTGGTTATTCCGATTCTAGGAATCATCACTGGAAAGTTGCTTCGCTAAGAACGTGGGGGAGAAATCCCCCACTGATCGGAGGACACCATGAAGGAATTCATCAAGCGGTTGCTAGGAATGAGACAAGCAGGCGGCGCATCACACGCTGGCGTCAATCCTGTCTTCGTCACTGACATTTATTTAGACCATGACGGATGGATTTTCTCATGGCACTTTACTGCGACTTTCGACGGCAAGCCTTCAGAGGACGGAGGCGTCTTTGGTCCGTATCAATCACGCGCGGACGCTGCTCTGATGCGCGACCATTTCACCCAGAGTAGAGCGGGTGAAGGAACATTCATTCACAACGAGGGAAAGTGATGGCATACAAACGGCGGAATTACGAATTCGAAAAGCGCTGTCAGGACATCGCGGACGGGAAGGTCATCACCGTCACGATTGACGAAGAGGGCGACCAAGTTTTCCTCAAGGGACACGGCGCGGATGTCTTCAAGGAAATTGGAGAGACGAAGACACAGCGTGCGAGTCACGTCGAGCCTGACAACGCTGTGCTTCGATTAGTCTTTCATGCTGTGCGGTCACTAGTCTCTGATGCCTCGCGCATCGCAGCATGGACAAGGACTTGGAGATGTCTTTGGAGAGTGAATACAAAACCGACAGCGGGATACATACTTCCGCAGCGGTGGAGAAATCGGCAAGAAGCTATCAATGCTGAAATTTCCTTTTTGAACAATTGGTTTGTGGAAGGTGAGAATGCCATACAAGCATGTGAAAGACAAAAGGGCTAATGCTGCCCTTTACCGTGCCAGAAATCGCAAAGCGATAAGAGCGCGAGCGAATAGCCCCAAGTACGTCGCTATGCGGAAAGTTAGAATTGCCAAGCTAAGGAAAAATCCAAAACTCCATGAGGCTTTCAAAGCTTGGGAAAGAAGCTATCGTAAAAAGAGAAGGATGAAAATAATTGGGCGCAAAAAGCGATGTGATATCTGCAAAAGAATCATCCCATTGAAAATTGACCACGACCACGTTTTTGCTAAAACACATTGTAATCACGGTGCAAACGGAAAGCATTGTAAGAAATGCAGGCGCGGTCGGCTTTGCGGAAACTGCAATACAGCATTGGGAAAATTTCAAGACAACCTGCTTATTCTTGGCAACGGGAGAGCAGGGCGTTATATCAAGAAATGGAAAACAATTCTGACAGGAGAAAATCAATGAACCTCGACACACAGATTGAAGTCACGACAATCGGCAACCTCAGCGACAAGACGATGTTTCTTGTCATGGAATTCAACCGCTTTGGAAACTCGCGGCAGGCTGATGTCGAAGTCGCGAACACGACTGCGAATCAGAAGCGGTTCAAGCACAGCAAGAAGCTTCTGGAATCGCCTGAGCTGGACGCCATCCGCAAGGCTGACATGGCGCTTCGCCTCTGGGTTGACGCGCAGCCTACCGTGTGGCGCTACGGCAAGAACATGCGAATCGTAGGCTATGAGGGCGTCAAGACCGTGTTGGAAGCTTGCTCTTCGTACAAGAACGTCGCGCGTCCGGCGCTGGTCGCGAAGTTCCGTGACATGTACCTGCAGCGTGTCGCTGAGGCTCAGGCGACTGCGACAGGATTGGGTGACCAGTTCAACTCACAGGACTTCCCCTCGGTGCAGGACATCGAGAAGGAATTCTCTTTCACCTACAACTTGACTTCGTTCTCAACACCGGAGCAACTCAAGAAGTACGCTCCGGAGCTGTTCGAGATGGAGCAGGCGAAGAAGGCCGAGCAGTTCTCACTCGCTGTCGAGGACTGGAAGGCAGGTCGTCGTGCAATCCTTCAGGAGATGGTCGGACATCTTCTGGATATTCTCAAGCCTGAAGAGGGCAAGAAGAAAAAGCTGCACGCTGCGACCGTGACAAAGCTTCAGGACTTCCTGAAGACCTTTGACCTTGACTCGGTCCCTGATGACGTCGAGCTTCAGTCTGAAGTCGCGAAGCTCAAGCTGCTCATGAGCGGCGTTGATGCGGACAAAATCAAAGAGTCGGACAACCTCAAGGCTCAGCTCGTCGAGGGCTTTCAGGCTGCGACTTCCAACCTTTCGAATCTGGTCACGACGACAGGACGAAAGTTCCGGTAGAAACGTGGGGGAGAAATCCCCCACTGATCGGAGAGATTATGGGAACTCCTTGGCGATTAATGAGTGAAGAAGCCCGAGAAAAAGCTAGAGCCAGATTGAGGCGCTGGCGGAAAGCTAATCC
>PSRA01000268.1 GCA_003175695.1 Bacteroidota bacterium
GAAAGAAAATTATCGGGAAAATTACCTGCGCTACCTTACTTTTGCGGAATTTGTTTTGAAATGCCTAAAGATCTTTCGATTCACTCAGTACTTATTATTGGTTCCGGACCTATTATCATCGGACAAGCTTGCGAATTTGACTATTCTGGATCCCAGGCTGCGAGAAGCCTAAGGGAAGAAGGAATAAAGGTTATTCTAATTAATAGTAACCCTGCTACCATTATGACTGACCCCATGATGGCCGACAAGGTTTATTTGCTTCCATTGACAGTAGAAAGCATTGAGCAAATTCTGGATGAGAACCAGATTGATGCCGTGCTACCGACTATGGGAGGTCAAACCGCTTTAAATCTTTGTAAGGAAGCAGCAGACCTCGGCATCTGGGAAAAATACAACGTCAGGTTGATCGGCGTGGACGTGGAAGCCATTGAAACAGCTGAGGACAGAGAAAAGTTCAGGCAGTTGATGTTCAGGATCGGAATTCCCGTGGCCCCTTCAAAGGTGGCGAATTCCATGCTGGAAGGAAAAGAATTTGCGCAAGAGATCGGTTTGCCGCTGGTCATCCGCCCATCCTTTACATTGGGTGGAACGGGTGGCGGATTCGTCATGCATAAAGAAGATTTGGATGCAGCGCTCGACAGAGGATTAAAGGCTTCTCCCATTCATGAGGTACTGGTCGAAAAAGCTGTGCTCGGCTGGAAAGAATATGAACTCGAATTGTTACGGGATAAAAATGATAATGTAGTTATTATTTGTACAGTCGAGAACGTTGACCCCATGGGCGTTCATACCGGTGACTCCATCACGGTTGCACCGGCCATGACTTTAAGCGATACAGCTTTCCAGGAAATGAGGAACAAAGCCATCCTGATGATGCGTTCCCTTGGAAATTTTGCAGGCGGATGTAATGTTCAATTTGCCCTGAACCCCAGCACAGAAGAATTGATTTCAGTAGAGATCAATCCACGTGTGAGCAGGTCATCTGCGCTGGCATCAAAAGCTACGGGTTATCCTATTGCTAAGATCGCAGCCAAATTGGCTATTGGCTATAGTCTGGATGAATTGAAAAATCAGATTACCCAAACCACATCAGCCTATTTCGAGCCCGTCCAGGACTATGTTATAGTTAAGATGCCCAGGTGGAATTTTGACAAGTTCAAAGGTGCCAATGATACTTTGGGCCTTCAAATGAAGAGTGTAGGTGAGGTGATGGCTATCGGCAGAAGCTTTACTGAGGCTGTGCAAAAAGCTTGTCAGAGTCTTGAAAATAATGCTGTCGGACTCGGCTATTATGGAAAGAGCCAGATGCATGCAGAAGCTTTAATCGAATATATTAAAACGCCAAAGTGGGACCGGATCTTCCGCATCAAGGATGCGCTGATGCTGGGTGTTAGTGTCAAGACTATTTCCCAGGTGACGGGAATTGACCGCTGGTTCATCAACGAGATCCAAAAAATCTGTCTAATTGAAAAGGAAATTGTCAAGTATAAACTCGACACCTTACCTGCTGAACTGCTAAGAGAAGCCAAGCACGCAGGTTTCAGTGATGAGCAGATCACCCGCATCATGCAGAATGGCAGCGAAGAGGATGCGTATAAAAAGAGAAAATCTGCAGGGATTCGCAGGATTTACAAAATGGTTGACACTTGTAGCGCCGAATTTGAAGCAAAAACTCCCTATTTCTACTCCACTTTTGAAGCGCCGTCGCAATCAATCTCCGGCAATGGTGTAGAAAATACCAATGAAAGCAAGGTTAGTAACAAGAAAAAAATAATTGTGCTCGGCTCAGGTCCGAATAGGATCGGCCAGGGTATTGAATTCGACTATTGTTGCGTGCACGGATTGCTGGCAGTAAAGGAATGCGGTTATGAGGCCATTATGGTAAACTGCAACCCCGAAACTGTTTCAACAGATTTCGACATGGCCGACAAATTATATTTTGAGCCGGTTTACTGGGAACATATTTGGGAAATCATCGAGCATGAAAAACCTGAAGGAGTCATTGTACAATTAGGAGGTCAGACGGCACTTAAGCTGGCGGAAAAACTTAATGAGAAAGGAATTCCCATTATCGGTACTTCCTTCGACAATATGGACATTGCGGAAGATCGTGGCCGGTTCAGTGATATGCTAAAAGAATTGGAGATCCCTTACCCCTCTTACGGTACCGCATATACGGTGGATGAAGCCATAGAGGTAGCGAACAAGGTAAGTTATCCGGTTCTGGTAAGGCCGAGTTATGTGTTGGGCGGTCAGAGGATGAGAATTGTGATCAATGATGAAGAAGTCGAAAAAGCCGTCATCAGCCTGCTGAAGCACATTCCGGGAAACAAGATTCTGATCGACCATTTCCTCGATCGTTGCCAGGAAGCCGAAATTGATGCGATCTGCGACGGAGAAAATTTTCACGTGATGGGTTTGATGGAGCATATAGAGCCCGCTGGTATCCACAGCGGTGACAGCAATGCGGTATTGCCTCAATTCAACCTTAGTCCCCTGATTGTAGAAACGATGGAAGAATACGCAAGAAAAATTGCGTTCCGCCTGCAGATAAAGGGTCTGATCAACATTCAGTTTGCCATTAAAGACGGAAAAGTTTACGTCATTGAAGCCAACCCCAGGGCTTCCAGGACCACACCATTTATTGCCAAAGCATACCAGATACCATATCTCAACATTGCGACGAAAGTCATGTTGGGGGCGAACAAAATCAAAGATTTTACTTTCAATAAGAAGTTGAAAGGATATGCCATCAAGGAGCCTGTCTTCAGTTTCGATAAGTTTCCGGGCGTTAATAAAGAGTTGGGACCTGAGATGAAATCTACGGGTGAGGCTATCCGGTTCATTAAAGATCTCCGGGATCCGTATTTTAGGCAACTCTATAAGGACAGGAGCATGTATTTAAGTAAATAATCAGGGTGTCACGCAAAGAGGCAAAGGTAGCCCGCTGCCACACTTTGCTTCTTTGCGTGAAACTTGACTTCAAAGCTAAACCTCCACCAGCCCATTGCGAATTGCATACATCACCAGGCCAATACGCGATTTCACCTTCAGCTTTTCAAACAGGTGGTTGCGGTATTCGTCAACTGTTCGGGGGCTGACAAACATTTTAGCTGCGATGTCCTTATAAGTGAATTCTGAACAGGTGAGTTTGAGGAAATCTTTTTCTTTTTCAGTAAGCATCACCTCTTCTTCTTCCCGGTCCACATCTTTGTGCAAACCGCTGATAATTTTTCCTGAAATATATTCCGATAGGTAAAAGTTCTTTTTCACTACTGAGTCAAGGGCATTTTTCAGCTCATCCGGATCAGTATTCTTCAGGATATAGCCTTTGGCTCCCAGCCGAAGCATGCGGATAATGGTTTTTTCGTCGCTATACATGGAAAGTGCCAGCACTTTGACTTGAGGGTAATTATTGTAGACCCATTTTACTGTTTCATACCCATCCATCTCAGGCATGTTCACATCCAGCAGGATTACATCCGGGATAACATGGGCGGTCAATTTGTTCTTGACTTCCTTGCCATTATCCGCTTCAAACAATATAGTATAGTTCTCAAATGAACCGATGAGCTTGGCCAGCGCTTTGCGCAGAAGCGTGTGATCATCGGCGATAGCCACTTGTATTTTCCTGGATGCGACAGCCATATGAATCTTCTTGATTATTTCAATGGTAATTCGACCGATATCCTGGTACCTTTTTCAGGTTGGCTCTCGATAGAAATTTCTGCTCCTATTAATCGGGCCCTGTTCATCATATTTCTCAAGCCCAGGCCGCTGGAAGAATTCGGTTCATTTATTTTCTTTGCGAAATTGAATCCGACGCCGTTGTCTGCCACGTTCAGGGCAAACTTATCGTCGTCCGAATATACGATAGCAACGTCTACATGAGAAGCTTTTGAATGTTTGAGCATGTTATTCATGATTTCCTGGTACATCCTGAACAGGAAAATGGATTTCTGGTCATCGAAAGGATATTCCGTACCGGAAACAGAAAAATCTATTTTTAAAAGGCCTGTCTTTCTCAACGTTCCAAGGTCAAAACGGATCGCTTCAGGAAGTCCAATGTCGGCGATTCGGTCGGTGTGAAGGCTCTTGGTCAAATCTGCCATGTCGTAAATGACTTTATTCAGCATTTCCCTGGAATTCTGAACACCTTCGTAGGCGGGATGATCTTTATCAATGGGTGCACTCGCCATCCAGATTTTGATGACTGATAAAACCTGTCCAATATTATCATGAAGTTCCTGGGCAATGCTTTTTAATGTGGCTTCCTGGATTTCCAGTTGGGATCGTAGGAGTTCCTGTTCATATTGCTCCTTCATCTTGACCAGCTCATTCTCCTGCTTTTGCTTTTTGCGTTGGTAAAGAAAGAAAATGGCGAAAATAAAACCAACTAATAAAAGAGCCAGGATGGTTCCAATTAGGATGACAAAATAGATTTGTTGGTTTTGAACCTGCATAGAAAGGCAATGCTAAATAAAGAATACGTGAATATATTAACGATCATTCGAATAATGTCCAAATCAATAACCAGGAACCGGGGCGGATTTCGAAGAAAGCTCACGAAAGCATTTAAAGGAAAAGTGCAGCAATAATTAAAAAGAAAAGCGGTGCACAACCAAAAAGCCGGATCCTGAGACAGCTTTTTTGTTTGCGGCAATTGAAATAACTCATAGAAATAAAATATACAAAAGCTTACGACTAAAAAAACTCCGAGGCAATATATGATTACATTGAATCCAGCTACTTTTTGAAAAATGATATTCAATATGCCAGCAATAAAATAAGCCGGGGCAATATAAACAAGTATGTTTTTAACATTCCTGTTCCTGATAACCTCATGAAAAATGAACAGGTAATAAACCACTTCGGCCAATGAAAATAAATTATAAAAAAGAGTATTGGTTCTGCTGTGTGAGGCAAGGTAGAAAAGATATTCCTGGGTCACGATCGCGTAGGCAATGTAAATTGGAAAGAGTTTTAAATACAATGGAGCTCCGGGAACAAAATATACTGTCAGAGTAATTAGCAGGCAGATTAACGCAGCAATAATTTCGATCGAAAAATCCATACTATATAAAAGTAGTTTTTATTTAAAAGACTCAAAAAGAAAAAACCTCCCGCAGGAGGTTTAAGATTAAGGAAGATAAATCGCTTAGCAATCCGTATAGGCAATTCTTTTAAACTACTGAAACTCCTTTTTCTCCGCGATCGATGATGGTTACACCAACATCCGTCAAGCCCTTTCCCAGAGCAGCAAAACCTCCGCAAATGGGAGGGCAAAGCCGGCCCGAATTCACGCTGAAAATGGATGTCACTCCATTTCGCGTGATGTACATGTCCTTGTCCGCAAATCCGCCATTTTCCATCTCTTTTCGTTTGGTGCCGACAAGAACGATTGTCTGTCTTCCGGCGTACTCAGGTTTTTCAGGAAAATCAGCAGGATATGCCCCGAAGTAAAATTTGATTCCATCTCCGCCATACTCTTTGATTTTATCCAGGAATTCCTGTATTTCTTCTGCGCTGAACCAAACGCTCAAAGAATCTTCTTTTCCAATATGTTCAGAGTTGTGAACCCATCTTTCCTTTTTGTAATTTCTGATTGCAGCATCCACGTAGGCGGTATCTACGTATTTGCCTACCCGTAAGGATTTTTTCTGAATTGTTATCATGACGTTTGAGTTTTTAGGTTTTATTAATGTTTGGCTTCCTAAAAATATTTGGTTAGGGTTCTCGGGGTCATGTACAAAAAAATGTCAATCAATTAATTATAAATTAGTTTTATTTGTAAAACAAAGACTGTCAGTCAGTCATGTGAAAAAAAGGGTAAAAAAACCGTCTTTTGACGGGCGAGAATACAGTAGAAAACACCGCTTTTTCACCCGTGAAAAAACAGGGGTTTCTCATCCAAAACATCAAAGAATTTCCGTCCTTGGTGCGCGTGATTAAACAATTGGTTTTTGCTGCCGATAGGATCGCCGGTATTTAAAATCCAATACTCTTATTGAATAGGCGATATTTTTTCCATGAGGAGTTTCAATGCATACTACTTCTATAATCGTTCCCATTTCACTAAATGCACATTGTTTTACAAAAGTTTGACATGACATCGTAATACTTCGACGTACAAACGCTAGTAATTTGTGCAATCTATTTTTGTTTGGAGAGAAGCCGCGCGATCCTCAACCAGCATAGCTTTGCCGCTCGGTCTTATTTTACCTTCTTCGATTCCTTTTTTGAATTTTCTTTATTCCACATTCTTTCATCGACACAAGCAAATTTGGCTGAAGGAAATCGCTATACAACACATATTTTTTCTTTGGGACAATGAAAATTTTGCAAACGCAACTGAATGGAATAAAAAAATTTGGGTGCTGGTGCAATTAGAAGAACGTGAAAACAAAAAAGCTGGAAAGTCATAGCTACATTTCTAGGCATGTCTGATGATGAAAAAGCCGGATTGAACGGAACGAAATCATACCCAAGCCGGCTTCTTTCAATTGAATTATAGTTCATTGATCCTTGTCAGAAAAAATCCCCAACCAATAAAAAGCACAGGAAATCCGGGCGGCTTTGACTAAGAATCTTGCTGTAGTTTTCAACATATTTATGCCGAGGTTTTCCTTGAACCTGGCGAGTGGAAACCGAGCAAATTCAAATGGAGGCACTAAAGCCAAAAGCTGCAATCATTTCACACCTTTGCGTACCTTTGCGTTCTCTTAAAAAATACCTTTTCCGGGCATTAAATCAAATTGCATGAATAAGAAAATTCAATCGGCACTCATTTCAGTTTTTTACAAAGAGGGCCTTGAAGATATTGTCAGATTATTGCATTCATTGGACATCCAAATTTATTCTACCGGTGGCACTCAACAGTTCATCGAAAAGTTGGATGTTCCCTGCGTTCCTGTGGAAAGCCTGACTTCCTATCCTTCTATCTTGGGTGGAAGGGTCAAAACTCTTCACCCATCCGTTTTTGGCGGTATCCTGGGCAGAAGAGACAATGAAACTGACCTAATGGAAATGAAGCAGTTTAAGATCCCTGAAATTGATCTGGTGATCGTCGATCTCTATCCATTCGAAGAGACAGTAGCCAGTACGAAAGAAGAAAAACTTATAATTGAGAAAATAGACATCGGCGGTCCTTCAATGATACGGGCAGCTGCGAAAAATTTCAAAGACCTGGTAGTTGTCGCCAGCAAATCTGAGTATAGTTTATTGGGACAAATGTTGAAAGAGCAGGATGGCGCAACCACGATAGAGCAGCGTAGACGATTCGCAGCAAAGGCCTTCCAGGTGGTCGCACATTACGATATTGCGATATACAATTATTTCCATCCGGAGAACGAATGGAAAGTTTTAAATGAAGCCCCCCAACATACTCTTCGTTATGGCGAGAACCCTCATCAGAAAGGATTGTTTTATGGAGACTGGAATAAAATATTTAATCAGTTGCATGGAAAAGAGATTTCTTATAATAACCTGGTTGATATAGATGCTGCCATTCAGCTGATCCGTGAATTCAAAACAACCAGTTTTGCCATCATTAAGCACACAAATGTTTGTGGCATAGCATCCCGGCCTTCTGTAGCGGACGCCTGGCGCGATGCTTTGGCAGGTGATCCCGAAAGTGCATTTGGTGGTGTATTGATTTGTAATGCCGCCATCGATAAAGCAACGGCAGATGCCATCAGCGAAATATTTTTTGAAGTGCTGATTGCACCCTCCTTTGAGCAGGATGCATTGAAAATTTTACAATCAAAAAAGAACCGCATACTACTTCAATTGGCGCCAAATGCTCCTGTTGCAAAAAGCATGTACAAGAGTGTGCTGAATGGAACACTGATGCAGGACATCGATGAGGGCAATTTTGAAAAATGGGAAGAAACAGGTGGAAGGAATAGCTCGGCGCAAGAAAAAGAAGACCTGATCTTTGCAAACCTTGTTTGCAAACACCTTAAATCAAATGCCATCGCGCTTGTAAAGAATAAGCAATTAGTCGGCAAGGGTTGTGGACAAACCAGCCGTGTGGATTCCTTAAGACAAGCAATCCAAAAAGCGAAACAATTCAATTTCAAGTTGAAGGACGCTGTCCTTGCCTCAGATGCATTTTTTCCGTTCAATGATTGCGTTGAAATCGCTCATGGTGAAGGAATTGGCGCATTTGTTCAACCTGGCGGCTCCATCCGTGACAAAGATTCAATTGAATATTGCAAGCAGCATAATCTCGCCATGGTTATAACGGGGATGAGGCACTTTAAGCACTAAGTTTCACGCAAAATAAGAGCGGATGGGCAGAGTGGAGAGCCCAGGTTAGGCGCTTTTCACTCTGTCCATCCGCTTTTGCGAAATTACATGTCCCAGTAAACTTCATCTTTGATAAACACCTCATACACTTCCTTCCAGCCGGCAAATTGCGGATCCAGGCCGAGAAAATTATTATGCCAGATGGTAACCATCAATCCATTCACCTTCTTAATGACATGATAGTAATTCATTAATTCCTGTAAGGTCTGCTGTGCAGAAATTTTCTTTTGATAAAAGGAAGTCGCATCCATGAAGCAGAAGGGAAAGAGCATCAACTCGGTTTGCTTCTCATTTTCCAAATCATACCAATAGAAAGAGCTGGCTACCGAAGCCCGAAAACCATTGGCTCCGCCATATCCCATGGAAAAATCTTTATCAATGCCGAACCTGATCAGGTTCTGGTAGGTTTTTGGCAGCTTGAGGCGAATATAATGCTGACGGCTATAAGTAACTTTCTTATTCACTATTTCCGCAAGCCATTCGATTTCGCTCTTGAGAACATAATTGTCGTCGCCGCTCTGCCAGGAGGGATGGATGCCAACCGTATAGCCATTGGCGTGATATCGAATCAGGTTTTGCAATGCTTCTTTATCCGGAGAAATATTCTTGTCGTATCCTTTTTGCTGGCGGGCCACCAGAAAGAAATAATAAGCACGCATCCGGCAATACAAATGCAAAGAATCAAGCCACTCATAAGCGTCATAAGGATCTTTTTTCTTTTGCATCAAAACGCGAATCCTATCCTGCACCAGGCTCCATTCACCTTTAAATATGGAACGAATCAATCCGCCTGTATTCCTGAACCACCCTTTATGTAGGTACGAATAGGCAATGTCGATATCGTAAGTCGGAATGAACTTAAAATAAGAATGGCGAAATATTAAATCCGGGAATTTCTCGTGCAATGATTTTCTGAAATCCTGTAACCAGAAATTCACGAGGGGAGTCTCCAAAAAACCTTCTTTGAAGGCAAGTGAGCTGGTATGGGAAAATCTGCCGAATTCATCTTCTTCATGGGGGAGATATTCTTCATAACGACTGAGCAAATAAAAAATGGCTGCCAGGATATCAAAAGGATAATCTCCCGTGGTTTCAAAAAATACCTTGTAAAAGTTCAGCTCAAAACACTCAAGGGGTTGGAGGCGAATCCCCTTTTCAAAAAGAAGCGGCGTAGCCTTAATAAAGAATTCTTCATCGGAAAATTCCTGTTCAGAATAATTCAATTTAGGGCCGGAATACGCTGAAAATATGGCCTGATCAGTAGTAATTGATATGGTATCATTGAACAGCTCTTTATTGATGAAATCAACAACATATGACAGGCGGGGTGTGTTATTTGGGCTATATAGAATCATTAACCGGTTGTTCAAAAATAA
>PSRA01000121.1 GCA_003175695.1 Bacteroidota bacterium
AAAAAAAAAAAAATAAAACAAAACTTGCCAATCCAAAAAGAAACCTCTACATTTATATAGTTGTTTAACTAACTATATGCCAAACAACCAATTTAAAAAGGGAGAATTATACAGTTTTATCACCGGCAAAGCATCGACGGCCATTGCACGCCGCCTTCAAAAAAAATTCAACGCTGCAGGGCTAAACCTTACCATTGAACAATGGAGTGTGTTATATCATTTATGGAAAGAAGATGGCAAGAGTCAGCAGGAACTGTGTAATGCAACTTTTCGCGATAAACCCAGCATCACCCGCCTGGTTGACAACCTGGAGAAATTGCAATTGGTAAAAAGAGTGGCATCAGAAAGTGATAGACGAATCAACAGGATTTATCTAACCAGACTTGCCCAAAAATTGCAGGAACAAACGATGGGACTTGCAGAAGAAACTTTGAACGAAGCGCTCGATGGCGTTCCGGTCGAACGCATTGATGTGTGTAAGGCAGTTCTTCAAATTGTATATGACAATCTAAAATAATTCATTCATTAAACATTTTCTTATGAGCACAACGACTGAAAAGAAGACCTTGCTGAAAGGTGGTGAGTGGCTGATCCGCGAGAGCTCTGCCTACGAAACCTTTATCCCCGAAAATTACAACGAAGAGCAGCAGATGGTGAAGGACATGTGCGCGTCTTTCCTTGACGCCGAAATACTCCCGGTAATAGATCGTATTGATAAACTGGAACCCGGGCTCATGCCATCACTCATGAAGAAAGCTGGTGAGCAAGGTTTGTTGGGAACTTCAATCCCCGAAGAATTCGGGGGATTGGGTAGAGACTTTATAACGTCCACCCTTGTAAATGAAGGTTTGGGAGGAGGATTTTCTTTTTCCGTTGCCCTTGCCGCACACACTGGAATCGGCACTTTGCCCATATTGTATTTCGGCACTCCTGCTCAAAAACAGAAATATATTCCTAAACTGGCTTCTGGAGAATGGTTGGGTTCATATGGTCTAACGGAGCCGAATAGCGGAAGCGATGCCCTGGGCGCTAAAACAAGTGCAACATTGAGCAAGGATGGAAAGTACTACCTGATGAATGGACAAAAATGTTGGATAACTAATGGAGGATTCGCTGATATATATACGGTATTTGCAAAAGTGGATGGAGATAAATTCACAGCATTTATTGTTGAAAGAGGCTTTGAAGGGTTTACGCAGGGGCAGGAAGAGCATAAAATGGGAATTAAAGGTTCATCCACCGTTCAATTATATTTCCAGGATTGCAAGGTTCCTGTAGAGAATGTGCTGGGCGAAATTGGAAGAGGACATATCATCGCCTTTAATATCTTGAATATAGGCCGTTTGAAACTATGTGCTGCCACCTTAGGCGGTGCAAAACGTGCAATTACTAACTCCGTTCAATATGCGAACACACGCGAACAATTTAAGACTGCCATTGCCAATTTCGGAGCCATAAAAAACAAACTGGCAGAAATGGCCTTTAAGACCTGGATTTCGGAATCAGCGCTATATCGGGTTGCCAATTGGATTGATGAGAAAAAAGCAGAGTTATTGGCCGCGGGAAAACCCTTCAACGAAGCATTCCTGGGCGCTGCAGAGGAATATGCCATAGAATGCGCAATATTAAAGGTGTACGGCAGTGAAACATTGGATTTTGTTGTTGATGAGGGTGTGCAGATCTACGGAGGAAATGGATTTAGTGATGAATACATCATTTCGAAAGCCTACCGGGATAGCCGGATCAACCGAATTTATGAAGGTACAAATGAGATCAACAGGTTGCTTATAGTCGACATGATGCTTAAACGAGCAATGAAAGGCCGATTGGATCTGATGGGACCCGCGATGGCGGTTTCAAAAGAACTGATGAGCATCCCTGATTTTTCCAACGGCAATGAATCCGCATTTGCAGTTGAGAAAAAGATAATTGCCAATTTCAAAAAAGCAATACTGATGACAGCAGGTGCAGCAGTTCAAAAGCTGATGACTAAAATGGAATCTGAACAAGAGGTTATCATGAACATTGCAGATATGGCTATTGAAACTTTTAATGCAGAAAGCGGTTTGCTTCGGGTGATGAAATTGGTCGATCAAAAAGGTGAAGCAGCCTGCCAATTTGAACTGGACGTTGTGCATACATATTTGTACGATGCTGCAGATAGTATTAACAAATCCGGAAAAGATGCCATCAACGCTTTTGCAGATGGTGATGAACAGAGAATGATGCTGCTGGGATTGAAACGGTTTACTAAAGTGGATGCACTAAATAGCAAGGATGTGAAGAGAAGGATTGCGGGAAAGCTGATAAAGGATAACAAGTATCCACTTTGATATGACAATATTTTTTGATTAATTTTTTTGGCGCACGGCATTTGTTTTCTCTTCAGCAGCCGTAGCGTGAGCAGGTTTAGGATGGGGGGTCGGTCACACTGATACAAAGGATACACTCAGGACACAACGTTGTGTCCTGAGTGTAACCTTTGTTCTTGATGACTTTATCACTTGTCCGCCGGAGAGGTAGCGTAAGAGGGCGTGTATCATTTTTGTCCTTTGTGACTGACTCTGATAAATAGAGCAGACCGGCGAATCAGCATGACGCACAGGCGCGTTGCCGAGGTAAAATAGTCGAGACGGGTAGGTATAATCGAATAGATTCATTAACTTTCATAGGATTGCTTCCCTGGACCGCATTGTACAAACCGATAATATCGATTGTTTACCATAAATGCGCCATTATGACTTTACTTAACATCTTTCAGAACAATGACGGAACCTTCTCCTGGGAAAATATGGCGATTGTATTGATCGCCTTGATTGCCGGGTATATTCTTCATCAATTTACTGCTAAAAAGAAAGTCGATCAGAAATACATTTCCGGCCTGGAAGCCTGGGATAACAAATACAAGAAATTAGAAAATGAATTCAAGAACTATAAGTCAAATATTACGACAGGAGAAAAGCAAAGCGAAAAAACAGCGCAGCAACTAAACGGTCGCGTGAAAGCGTTAGAAGGCGATATTCGCGTTCTTTCTGATGATAGAAACAAACTATTGCACGTGCTTACAGAAAAGGACGAAGGACTAAAAAAATATTCAAGGCAGATCTCGGATTTGGAAGATAGTATGAAATCCTGGAAGGAAGCCAAAGCAAGGACTGATGCGGAATGGGCTGAAAAGGTCAAATCTTTGAAGGAGGACCTGACAAGAGCTGCTGCCTGGGAACAAAGGGTGAAAGGTGCTGAAGAAGAAGCGCAAAAAGCAAAATCTATGACCGGCAATGCAGAAAGGAGAAAACTGGAAGCCGAATTGAGACTTAAAACGGTTTCCGAGTATGCCGGCAAAGTAGTTCCTCTTGAAAATGAATTAGCGATCAAAAATAAACTGATTAATGAAATGCAGGAATTGATCAATGGTGGTAAGGCGTCATCCGAAGATCTGAAAATAGCGATGGCACAATTGGAATTGCAACGAGAAAACAATTCGATCTTGCAACAGGAATTTGAAATGAAACATGCGTCAAATATTTCTCTCGTAAATGAACTGGAACATCTCAAATCACAGTTTAGAAAATTGGCCGAAGAAAATGACATGCTCAAATCCAAATCTCCCGAGGCGGAATCATTATCTTAGCGCTAAATCAATTTATGGCCCAGGAGAGGAATATTTTCATTCATCATGTATTTTTTTGGCTGAGGAACCCCGATAGCAAGGAAGATCTGTCTGCCTTGATAGAAGGTTTGAAAAAATTATCCTCAGTAAAGACTATCCGCAAATTCCATATTGGGCGGCCCGCGTCGACCAGCCGTGGGGTAATTGACAGTTCTTACTCTGTTTCCTGGCAATTAATTTTTGATAACCTGGAAGACGAAGAAAGTTACCAGACAGATCCCATCCATTTGAACTTTGTGGAAGCCTGCTCCAGGCTTTGGAATAAGGTAGTGGTGTATGATACAATAGATGCCGTGTAATCTCGCAAGTAATATTTCACTTTGCGCCTTTGCGTGAAACGGACAGACCTTCAGCAGCCGGTTCGTCAACAAACCAAAAGACTTTGCCATCAACAGGCCTGATCACCTGGCTGGGATATTTATCCGGATTGTAATTCCCTTCCAGAACTTCTTTCAGCGCATGTGCTTTATTTGAACCGGTGGCGAGAAAAAGTATACATGAGGATCGGTTGACTATTGTTTTTGTAAGCGTAATTCGAAACATATTTTGCGCTTGCAGATAGAAAGCAATGGCCCACGATTTTTCCTCGTGGACGGCCTTCGTTCCTGGGAAAAGAGAAAGAGTGTGACCATCGTCACCCATACCGAGGATAACAAGGTCGAAACTGAAATCTGACTTACTTTCAAGTGAAGGAAAATATCGATGCAGGATCTTCTCGTACTCAATCGCCGATTGCTCAGGGGCAATGTCTGTTCTCATTATATGAATCTGCGAAGGGGGAATGGGTACATGATCCAGTAATGTATCATAAGCCATTTTAGCATTGTTGCGATCATCCTCAAACGGAACAGCTCTTTCATCTCCCCAAAAGACATGCATCTTGTTCCATGCAATCGAATCTTTGAACGGCGCACCGGCCAGCAGTTCGTGTAATTTTTTTGGTGTGCTTCCTCCCGATAAAGCTATCGTATATCTGTCCCGCTCAGCCAGCGTCGACGCGATGTCTGAGGCTATCCATTGCGCTGCGGCTTTGCTAAGTTCATCTGAATTCGCAAAAACTTTTAATCGATAAGGTGCATCCATATCTGCATATTGAATTTTACCACGAGTGATTGGCGATAAATAACAATTTATTCCTGGTGCGGCGCTGGCAGCGAAATCCAATTATAACCATCCCGGGCAATCAGCGATTCTGCGTCCTGCGGTCCCCATGAATCGGGCGCATAATTCGGAAAATCTACCGGCGGCCTGTTTTCCCATGCCTCGAGAATGGGCATGATGATTTTCCATGCAGATTCAACTTGGTCACCACGCATAAAGAGCGTGGCATTGCCTTCCATCACATCCAATAAAAGCGTTTCATATGCTTCTGGTTCATTGTCATCATATGCATCTTTATAGCTAAAGATCATATCGACGGGCTTCAGCGTCATTGATTGACCTGGCTTTTTTGCCTGGAATCGCAAGCGAATATCCATCTCCGGTTGTATGCTAATGATGAGCCGGTTCGGCCGCCAGGTCTCTGCAGATTCGGGCGGAAATGCATAATTGGGTGCAGGTCTGAATTGGATGGCAATCATCGAAGACTTTTCGTGCATGCGTTTGCCAGTTCTTACATAAAACGGTATGTCTTGCCAGCGCCAATTATCGATGTAAAATTTAACCGCCGCGAAAGTATCGACCCCTGACTGGGGATTTACATTTTTTTCCTGCCGGTACCCAGGCACTTTTTCTCCCTTTAGCCAACCCGCGTCATATTGTCCGCGGACAGCAAATTCGTGTGCATCTTCTCTCGAAATTTTTCGAACAGCATGTAGTACATCTACCTTCTTATTGCGGATCTCATTGGCATCAAATGATACCGGAGCTTCCATGGCGATCATGCAAACTAATTGCAGGATATGATTTTGAACCATGTCCCGCAAAGCGCCCGATTGTTCATAATAGGCGCCGCGTCCTTCGGCACCCACTGTTTCAGCAGCGGTAATTTGGATATGTTCGATATAATTGCGATTCCAAATTGGTTCAAATAATGCATTCGCAAATCGAAGGGCGAGAATATTCTGAACGGTTTCTTTACCGAGGTAATGATCGATGCGATAGATCTGATCTTCGTCAAACATCCCGCGCAACAAATTATTTAGCGCATGGGCGCTTTCGAGGTCGTGACCAAAAGGTTTCTCTACTACTATCCTTGTGCATTTGGTATCAGCACAGATGTTGAGAGGACCCAACTTGCGGGCGATGTCGGGAACAAGTTGTGGCGCCACTGCCATATAGAAAATTACAATGGGATGTTCTCCAAATTCCTGCTCTTTAGATTTTACGACCTCGGTTATTTTATTGTATTCAGCTTCGTTCTCCGCGTCCATGTGCAGGTAGGAAACGTTTTTTGAGAAATCGGCCCAATGTCCGTTTGCTTCACCTTTCCTTCTGCTGAATTCCTTGATACCCTCCAATAAACGTTGGCGATATTTGTCATCAGAATATTCGGTTCTCCCAATGCCTACAATCGAAAATTTCTCGGGCATCCAGCCATCGATGAAGAGATTATAAAGCGCAGGCGTTAATTTTCTAAAATTCAAATCACCACTTCCGCCAAAAATAAAAAGCAGGGAAGCTGGTGGTCTTTTATGATTTTGCATATCTCGCGATTTCTATATCTTTTTCGTTAAAGCAATTTATTTACTTGTCTTCCTTTCTCCCGGGTGTTCATCCTTGTTAAAAAGTGAAAACCGCGGGGCGGCCCGGACGCATGTTTTGAAAATACGGAAGCTCTTAAGCTTCCCCTTCCCACTCCGCATGGAAACTACCTGGCATGTCTACTCGCTGATAAGTGTGTGCCCCGAAATAGTCCCGCTGCGCCTGGATCAGGTTAGTGGGCAGATGCTTACTTCTGTATGCATCGAAATAACCCAGGGCGGACATCAATCCTGTTATGGGAAAACCCGTGCTGGTAGCATGCAAGATGACATTTCTAAGCTGCTGTCTTTTTGCCTGCAAAAGCTTTGCTATGGATGGATCGAGCAAAATATTGGGCAGAGTTGGGTTTGCCTGGTAGGCGGAATAGAATACATCCAAAAGAGAGGAGCGGATGATACAGCCTCCTCTCCAAACCCGTACAACTTCCGGCAATGGAATTTGCATGGCCAGTTCGGATGAGGCCTTATAAAGCATTGACAAGCCTTGGGCATAAGAAATGATCATGCCGAAATAAAGTGCATCCCCCAATTGCTGGATAAACACTTCTCTGGGAACATCAATAGTGCCATAGGTGGATTTGTACAATGCGGCAGCCATCAGTCTTTCATCTTTATAAGTCGACAAATCCCGCATGGCCACCGCCATATCAATAGTAGGCAATGGTACGGCCAGGTCCATAGCATCCTGTGAAGTCCATTTTCCTGTTCCTTTTGATCCTGCTTTGTCCAATATCATATCAACCAGGCGGTTCTCAGACTTGTCGTCTTCCTGCAAAAAGATGTTTTTGGTGATTTCAACCAGGAAAGATTGCAGTTCTCCTTCGTTCCAAGTCTTATATACTTTATGCAGCTCATCGTTATTCAAACCTAATCCCAGGTGAAGGAGATCGTAGGTTTCACTGATCAGTTGCATAATAGCGTATTCAATTCCGTTATGAACCATCTTGACATAATGGCCAGCAGCTCCCTTACCCAAGTGCGCGACGCAGGGGCTGCCATTGACTTTTGCGGCAACGGCTTCGAGCATAGGTTTCACATGTTGGTAAGCTTCGGGATCTCCACCCGGCATAATGCTGGGTCCGGTACGGGCCCCATGTTCACCACCGGAAATGCCAACACCCATAAAATGAAAACCTTTGGGTTGTAAAAAATTAATCCTTCTAAGTGTATCTGTATAATGAGAGTTGCCCGCATCGATGACAACGTCTCCGGCTTGGATAAGAGGCAATAAATCGTTGATAACATCATCGACTGGCTTTCCTGCGGGAACCAGCATCATGATTCGCCTGGGCGGTTGGAGTTGTTTGACCATTTCTGCCAGGGTATTCACACCCCGAACGGTGGTGCCATAAGTCGCGGATGATTCTAGGACTGCTCCTTTTTGTGCATCTTTATCAAAACCAATTACTTTGAAACCGTGGTCTGCCATATTCAGCAAAAGATTCCTGCCCATGACGCCAAGGCCAATCATGCCAAAATCAAAAAAATTATTTTCCATGTCTTTGAATAAAAGAGGGTAAAATTAATCAATTCGTATGGGAAAAATACGAGGGGCGTTGTCAGGTGGCGTATCGCATATAGGCTCCTGTTGTTTTTGTAAATAAATTCCTGTACATTTATCGCCCTTATCCCACATGCCTATTAAGAACTGCTGATTTTTCCTTTTTATCTTATCGGACTAACCTTATTTCCCTAGTCGCGCTCGATTGCACCGGCCATCAAAATTGTGTAGCCTAGACTAAACAAAACTTAAGGTCTATGATGAAGAATACTACTCTATGGATGATGTCATGTCTCCTTTTTTGTTGTTCCGATTCTATTATCGCACAGGATGTTTTAACCCAGCATAACGATCTCAACAGAACGGGATGGAACAATGCTGAAACGACTCTGAAGCAAAGCAATGTCAACACCAACACTTTCGGATTACTGTTTACTCATCAATTAGATGCAGATTCTTACACTCAGCCGTTGGTGGTAAGTAATGTTAATATTAATAACGCCGGAAATTTGAAGAGGGTCGTTTATGTAGCGACTTGTAATAATACACTATACGCCTTGGATGCTGACAAGGGAACTGAATTTTGGCGTGTTAATCTGAACAATATCCCAATTAATGGAGCCAGGCCAATTGCAGATTTCGATATTCATGCAAGTCTGTGCGGAGGTGGCTATTTCGACTTTAGAGGCAATTTTGGAATAGTCGGAACCCCAGTGATTGATGCGGCATCAAATACCTTATATCTAGTATCAAGAGTAGTCGTGGATCCTGTAGACAACCATTCACCGTCCGGGAATTTAGCGGACTATACCTATACCACTACGGGGTTTCATCAATTCCTGCACGCAATCGACATCAGAACCGGTGCAGATTCTCAAACTCCGGTTGAAATAAGGGCAACTATAACCGGAACAGGTGATGCCGCTTCAGGTGGTATCATCACTTTCGATCCAAGGAGGCAATTCAATCGCGGGGGCCTGGCTTTGTCGAACGGCATTGTATATATTCCCTTTGCATCCAATTGCGACTTTAATCCTACCCATGGATGGATTTTAGGATATCGGGCAAACAATATTAATTCCAACGACGTTGCCGGCGTGGTGCGTCCTCAACTTTCTTTTATTGCGACACCCAATGATGGCAGGGGTGGAATTTGGATGGCTGGCGGCGCTCCGGCCATTGACGCACAAGGAAGGTTATATGTATCTGCGGGAAATGGCCTTAATACTGACGCTGGCGCAGTTGACTTTATCCATCACAATAACTACAACGTAGATCCTTCCATACCTGCCAATCGAGGAGAAAGCGTATTCAGGCTGACTCCAAATACGACAGACAATACTGCTACATCCTTCAATACGTTAACTTCTGCCGACTTTTTTACCCCGTTTGACCAGCTATGGTTGAATGATGCAGATTTAGATTTTCCCATTCAAACGATGATTATTCCGAATACCAATCTCGTCGTAACAGCATGCAAAAATGATACACTGTACGTAATGGACCGGGTTAATGGCATGGGAGGATTTCATACCACCTTCAACAACGTTTTGCAGCAGATAGATGTCGGAGGGGGCGGCCAGGCGTTTCAACATGCTTCCTTTGCATATTTTGGCGGCGCTACTAATCAATACTTTTATCAGTTCTCTGAGAACACAAACCTGCAGGCCTGGCCTATAGTAGGCAATACATTGTCTGATGCTAATAAATTAACAAGTTCAATTGGAAAGCCTGGAGGGAGCGCGGGGGCAGACATGTCTGTATCTTCCAATGGAACTGATCCTACAACTGGAATTCTCTGGGTATTCCAGCCATTCCCCGGTCAAAACGCCGGAGGAGGTTCGTATGCACCAGGCATGTTGCGTGCTCTTAATGCGAGTAATATTACTTCGCCTGAACTTTGGAATTCACACTTGAATGCCAACGATGATGTCCTCACTTTCACAAAAATGGTTTGCCCGACGGTTTCTAACGGTATGGTGTACGTTAATTCGGCAAACATCAGAACGGCCGGGGGATTTAGTTCTCTGGCTGCTTATGGCTTGCTAACAAATAGCCGGTGCATTAATAATATCTCGCAAGGCAAACCTAGCGTGGCTTCATATGGCTCAGGCACTGCAGGTGGCTGCTGCGCAGCATCGTTGGCATTTGATGGAGACCCCGGCACGAGGTGGTCCAGTCAAGGGGATCCAAGAGGCGACGCTGGCTATATAACCGTAGATCTCGGTAGCAATTTTGATATCTGCAAAGTGACCATCACCTGGCAATGTGCTTATGGAAAGAACTTTTTATTGCAAGCTGCCCTGCAAGGCTCAGACACGAGTAATGCAGCTAGTTGGACAACTTTTGCTACCGTCAATAATTTTGCGGGAGGCGAGGGAATCACTTATGAATTTGACGGTGCAGCAACGGGCAGGTATGTTAGAATGCAAGGTGTTACAGCCACGTCTTGCATGGGGGGAAATTTTGGCTATTCTATTTATGAAATGCAGGTTTTCGGGCAGCCGGCGGCTGCCTGCGCGACGCCCTCTAACTTGACTGCTACTAACCTGGCTGAGAATTCCGCAACAATTAATTGGAATCCTGTTGCGGGAGCCACAAGTTATATCGTGAAATATGCCCCGGTAGGTGTAAACAGTTATGTTACGCGCACACCATCTGTTAATTCAATTGGTTTGACTGCACTTGATTGCAATAAAGGCTTCATCTATACCGTCCAGGCCGTATGCGGAGCTAATACCAGCGCAACCAGCGGCACAAATTCTTTTAATACAACCGCCTGCTCTGGTACGTGTACACCAGTCGGTAATCGATTTTTTAACGCGGATGTCGGAGATATCGGATTACCAGGAAGAACCTGTGTGATTGGAACTAATAATTACGCGGTGACCGGCTCTGGTGCGGGTATCTCAGGCCTTAATGATCAATTTCAGTTTGCCTGGACTCAGGATGCAAATGCAAACGACGAGGTTTCTGGTCAGATTGGATCGCCTCTTCCAACACAGGGATATATAGGTCTAATGACTCGGGATAGTGTTACAAATACATCCAGGTTTGCTTTCGTTGGTATTGATGCTACTAATCATTTTTTCGTATTTGCATACAGAAGCTCGCCCGATGGCCCGGTAACAATTGTCAACGGGCCGCCAGCTGTAGCAAATTATTTCGTGAAAATTGACAAGACTGGATCCAACTACGCGGCCTTTTATTCGACAGATCTTGGTGTTACCTACACGCAAATCGGAACAAGCCAGTCCTTGAATTTTGGTGCAAATAGTGTAAGCTATGGTATGGTTATGACAAGCACCAGCAATTCTTTGCTTCAGACAGGAATAATTAATAGCTTTTTTGTCGGACCACCGAATCCACTTCCAATCAAACTGGTCTCCTTTACCGCCACTAATATAAACAATGATCATGTTGCAATTAGTTGGAGGACTTCAACAGAGCAAAATGTGGATCATTATGAAATTGAAAGAAGCCAGGACGGAACTTATTTCCAGACAATTTCATCTGTAAAGGCCGCAGGAAACAGTCAGACAGATGTGGATTATAACACACAGGACAACAATCCGCTCCAGGGAATGAATCTTTACAGGTTGAAAGAAATTGATCAGGACGGTAAATTCTGGTATTCCTGGATAGTGCCGGTACAGGTCGGCAAACAAGCTACCCCACTGGTTTATCCAAATCCGGCAACTACGACAACGACTGTTGTCGCGGGCTCGGAGCCCGTCGTGGATATTACTTTATTTGATGTATCCGGTAAAGAACTAAATCACATCATGAACCCATCGGGTGTGTCCAATATAACGATAAATACAGGAGGTCTCAGCTCAGGTATATATATAGTGAGGATGAAGACGGCTACAAAAGTTTACCAACAAAAATTACTAAAACAATAAAGAAAAAGCCGGCGCAAAGCCGGCTTTTTAATTTTTCTGTCTGAAGTTGTATAATTTGACATCATTGGGTTTTGGAAAGCCCCTATGACAGGTTTTGCAAGTCACAGGTTGTTTCTTAGATGATTCCAATTGATAGTCGTAATTAAAATTGAAATACTTTTTATTTATCCGATCAGTCATTTTCATCATTTCTCTTGCTACCAATTTATTTTTCTTTGCATCACTGGAAAAATCAATTCTGGGAGGAAATACACCAACACTATCTGCATGGCAATAATTGCATGAAACGCTTAGATCATGACTCATCTTGTTCATGATCTGATCCATTCTTTCATCATCAATGTTTTTTGGAATGATTTTGAGATTGGTGAATCTCTTTTCATCGCCCGGAGGACGAGTAGCAGCGACGCCCATAATAAGAAAAACACCAATACCCAAACCGAATTTCCATGTATGATTATAGGATTTCATATCGGTTATTTACAATTTCAATCAATCATCCTAAAAATAACAGATTCATATCAATCATGCAAATGGGTAGCCAGGATCGATTGACACGATTGGAGAAATGACCGGAATGTAGCAGGGATTGGTATCTAAATGGCTATTATTTTTTTGGCTCCGGATGGGCACTTCCCCGATGGCAGGTCATACAGCTGACCGTAGGAATGTTTTCTCCCTGGTCGCCTTTATTATAGCTGAAAAATTTCTTATTGATCTTGCCAGTCATTTTCATCATGCTCCTGGCAATATTTTTTTCAGGCTTTTCATCGCTTGCAAAATCGAGTTTATGTTGGGTGCTGTCTTTGACGGCAGCGTGGCAGAAATTGCATTTAACTCCAAGAGCGTCCTTAAATCCGTCCATCACTTTGTCCAAATCATCATGACTAATATTTTTGGGCAGTATCTTTAGATTCCTGTATTGATGTTCTCCCGGAGGATTAGTTGCAGCGATGCCGAGTATCATAGAGAGCACAAAAACAGCCGCAGCGGTCAACTTTTTGTTGTGATTCATAAAGCCAAACTTTTTGGGCCTGAAGCTAGTGAAAGTTTTTTAATCTACTTATGAAATTTCTTTGGATGGTTATTGTTCTTATGTTGTTGCAACTCCGTAAAGTAGCAGTCTATTTGTAGCTATATTGGCGCAGTGAAGAAAAAATCAAAACTCAATTTATGTCAGGAAAAATTCGCTGGGGTATTCTAGGTTGTGGTCGAATTGCCAGAAAATTTGCAGCCGATTTAAAATATGTAGAGGATGCAGAGCTCGTTGCTGTCGGCTCCCGCAGTCAGGCAATCGCAGATGAATTTGCTGCATCCTTTCCGGTTACATTTAGGCATGACAGTTACGAAGCGCTGGCTTCTAATCCGGAGGTCGATATTATTTATGTAGCCTCGCCCCATGGATTACACCACAACCATGTGCTTATGTGCCTGGAAAGAAAGAAGGCAGTCCTTTGTGAAAAGGCATTTGCCCTGAATGCGATGCAGGCGAGGGAAATGATTGCTGTGGCACAAACAAAAGGTGTATTTCTTATGGAAGCGCTGTGGACCAAGTTCCTTCCTCATTACCAACTGATGCAGCAGATGATTGCTGAAGGAAAATTGGGAACTATCCACAATGTGTTGGTAAATTTTGGATTTATTCCACCTAATCCTGCGCCTTCGCGATTATTAGACCCGTCGCTAGGCGGGGGAACATTATTGGATATTGGCATTTACAATGTTTTTATGGCCATGTCGGTTTTGGGAAGACCTGACATCGTAGAAGCAACCATGGAGCCTGCAACCACGGGAATTGATGCGCAATGCGCGGTCCTTTTCAAATATAAGAATGGGGCGATGGCTCAGTTGTTCTCAAGTTTTAATACTAACCTGGCAACCGAGGCAGACATTAGTGGTGACAAAGGAAGAATCCGACTCGCCAGCCGGTTCTATGAACCCGGAACGACTTTGGAATTCTATCCTGAAAGAGTAGATAGCAAACAAATCATCCCGTTCCATCGTGAACCCGGATTTGGCTATCAGTTCGAAGCCAGGCATGCCGGTGAATGTTTGAGAAAAGGATTGGTGCAAAGTGAGATAATGAGTCATCGTGATACGTTGGAACTGATGGAGACGCTGGACCGTATTCGGTCGGTTGCGGGTATACGTTATGAGGTGGACCAATAAGAATGTGGTTAATGCTTTTGTTTTCACGCAAAGGCGCAAGGACTTTGCGTGAAGCAAAAACATATTGCTCAAGCTCATGGCACTACTTAAACAAGCCCTGCTCATCTGCACTTGGTCCAGGGTACGTTCAGGACGCGGAGGTAAACGCCCAATTGAGCGCGGTGGTGCACGACCTGGCAGTAGGCCATCCGCAATACCTGAGATTTTGGACTTTTGTCAAAAATCTTTTCGCCGTTTCTTAATGTCCAGGACTTATCTAATTCGGCTTCTTTGGCTTTTTCCAAATCTGCGCGTCCCGATGCGAGGTTTTTTTCAAAGTACTCCAGCAGTTGGTTTGTGTTATTAATTTCGACCGGGGCATGGGCATACTTCGCGAAATCTAGTTCATCTGTGTTCAATACAATGGTAACCCATGACGGCAGCTCCGCTATATGGGTTGCAAGACGACGGATGCTCATGCTTTTGGGGTGCGGTTGCCAGTCGTATCTATCATTGGGAACTCTCTCCAGCATTTTACGGGTTGTAGCCGCTTCCATGTTCAATTCATTGATAAGTGTTTGGATCGTTGACATAATTTTTCTTTTTATAATTCAAAGAAAAAGCCGCCAGGTGACAGCCCTATGTCAGCAGGTAGAAAATAATTTTAAATAAATAGCTTTTTCCTGGCCTGGACAGGATTTGTTGGAGTTCAGTCGCCTTTAACATGTTATTGCCAGCACATGAGGTAATTTTTATTGCCAACATTTTTTGCCAATCCTAAATTTTCCCTTGCATGAAAAAGATTGCTTGGTTTTTTATTTGGGTGCCGTTTGTTTTGGGAATTCTCTCTGTAGCGGGTTTTAGATCAGCCAGTGAAATCAGAAGAACGTTTACAGATAGTCTCGAGGCAGACCGGTTAAAATACATGAACCAGGTTATGGAATCAATCAAAGGGAAGGAAAAGCTTCCGGCAGAGGCTGTTTTTAAAAATCTCAAAGTCATAACAGGAAAGGGTTCTATCTCAGCGGAACATTTATTGTGGATGATGAATTATGGGTGGAGTGCAGAGTTAGGTGTTTCCTGCGCTCACTGCCATGTTTTAGGAAAATGGGAATCAGATTCTTTGGAAACCAAACAAATCGCCCGAGGTATGTGGAAGATGCGCGTGCAGATTAACAATGAGATCCTTCCTTCTATTACAGGCAAGGATTATTGGCAGAACCCGAAGGTTTCATGTGTTACCTG
>PSRA01000119.1 GCA_003175695.1 Bacteroidota bacterium
ATCGTAATGATTCCATTGCTTTAAATTTTTTTCAAATGCAAAGAAACATTAATTGAACATATTGCCCAAAAAAAACAGCTTAAATCAGAATTATTCATAGTTTTTGTAAAAAAATAATACAAATTGATGGACTTGAAGGCTATTTTTGGAATCTGTTTAAAAAAAATATTATATTATTTATTATTATAATTTATTTCTGTTTTATTCCATCGAATTGCGACAACTGCAACAATTGCCAGGAACAGTTCCGGGATTATCTTATACCTCACAATGGCCCCCGGATAAGGTACGATAAATCCAATAATCAGAACCTGGCTCAGGCCATAGAGCACCATCAAAACTAATAATGGATCATTGACCAATTCCCGCCAATTCTTTTCGGGCCTGGTAACAACCAGAATAATAACAATCCACGCACCCATCACTTCCAGTGCGGATAGCCATTGCAGTGGTCCCTTGGCCTCCCATATATAGGGCCGTGCAAATGTGTTAACAAATGCTTGCGGTAAAATTTTTATAAAACTGGTGGGATCTGGTTTGAGGCTATCCAGCTCAAACCTGGTATTTCCATGCAACCGAAAAAAATCCTGTTGCTTTTGAATCAATGGTGCAGACAAATTCCTGGCGGGTGAAATAAGCAAACTGCTGAAGAAAATGCCAACGCAGGTCAGGTATATCAAACCGAAATAATAAAGTGGTGTCCTTTTACTATTTGTAGATGAAATAATCCAACCTGCATAAGCAGGAAGAAGCACCAAAAGATAGGGCAGCCTGAAAATTAGTATTCCTAAAAAACCAAGCACGATCCATATCAACCCCATGAATTTCTTATTCTGAAACCGTTTGTTTGTATAATATAATATCAAGGCAAATGACAATAGAAGTAAACCTTCGGCCCTTATACCACTTAACCAAAAGCTGATAGAAGGTATAAAGAAAATGGCCACGATCAGCCAGGTCACTTTTGTTGGATATTTATCCGACATAAGTTTAAATAGCAAAAGCGGCCCCCAGACAATGACAAACTGGAACAATAGTACGTCTACATAATAATTACCATGACTAAAGACATTAAATATTGCCAGCAACTTCACCGTGGAACAATATTCCAGGTCACGTGAATAAAAATTCAAAAATTGCGGCCAACTTGTGGCTTGTCGAAAAGCTTTATTTGGCAAAAAATCGAGAAGGAATTGAGCTGGCTGCTGAATCAATTTCTGCGTGTCAGCGACTGAATCATTGAAAAAATTCCAGGTATCATCTCCATGATAATAATGGAAAAAAATCCACCCATACAAACAACCTAACATAACCTTGAAGGAGAAAATGGCAGCAACGGTCCAGAAATTCAGGGGTATCTTTTTTCTTTTAATGATCCGGTACAGGATGAAGAGCAAAACAATAAAGTAAACAACAAAAAGCAGTTGATCAATCATAAAATAGGCAACAATGGGGAAATTAACACCTCAAATCTATAAATTTGAAATTAATCTATTCCGATGACCGAAAACGTCCGATCGCGCAAAAAATTGGTTGCTTTTGTTTCTAACAGTGCCTGGTCCGTATACAATTTTCGTTTGGACGTAATCCGTCACTTAAAACAAAGATTTGACATTCTAATCATTGCTCCAGACGACGCGTTCTCATCGATGCTTGTGCAGGAAGGATGCCGTTTTATTCCCATCGAATTCAATAATCGCTCGGAAAATCCTTTTCTTGATTTTCGGTTATACCAGCAATTAAAAAAGATCTACAGGAAAGAAGGTCCCGATTTCATTTTTCATTATGTCATCAAACCGAATATCTATGGATCCATGGCCGCCGCTTCATTTTCTATCAAATCGGTTGCAATCATCACAGGATTAGGCTATTCATTTGCGAAAAAAAACTGGTTGTACAGGATCGCCAGGCTCCTTTATAAACGAGCATTGAAAAAGGCTGAAGAAATATGGTTTTTGAATAACGAAGATGCCGGGATCTTTACTAAGGAAAGAATTGTGCCTATTGAAAAAATAAAAGTGCTTCCGGGTGAAGGAATCAACACGGATTTCTTTTCGAATCATGCACCGGAACAACACGGTCAGGGAAGCTTTCATTTCCTCATGAGTACCCGGTTGTTAAAAAGCAAAGGCGTTCGGATTTATGCCGATGCAGCAAGGATATTAAAGAGAAAAAATTATGATGCTGTATTTACCTTGATCGGGTTTTTTGAGAAGCATCATCCCGACTCCGTAGCAGAAGAGGAATTAAGAAAATGGCAGGAAGAAGGTTTATTGCAATACAAGGGATTTGCCCGAGATGTAAGGCCATTTTTGGAAAAGGCTGACTGCTTTGTATTGCCATCTTTCTATAATGAAGGTGTCCCTCGTTCATTAATGGAGGCAGCCAGCATGGAGTTGCCAATCCTGACCTCCTTTAACCGGGGCTGTAAAGAAGTAGTAATCGACAACCAGACCGGCTATACTTGCCGCCTGAACGATCCGTTTGACCTGGCTGACAAAATGGAAAAAATAATAAACCTATCTGCTGAAGAAAGAAACCGGATGGGAAAAGCAGGACGCGATTTGGTAGTAAAAAAATTCAAGGTAGAGAAAGTGATCGCTGAGTACGAAAGAACCCTGGATAGGATTTAAAAATTCAGGCCTGGGAATTTTGATTGAAGGAATTCCAAAACGCCGGATTCCCGGATTCTAGAGTTCCAATCCAGGCCTTCGACATTAGGATCTGCATAATTAAAAGTTGAAATCTCACTCCATGTCAAATGTTCGAGATTTTTGTCAACAAAGAAGAAATTTCCTCCACGACGTTGCCGAAATTGACGGATCCAGGCATAGTCAGTAGTGATTACAGGTATGCCACAGGCAACATAGTCGAGGAATTTGGCGGAAGTTTGCTGATTAAATGGCAGAACATCAGGAATATAATTTATTCCATACCTCGACTTTCTGATAAGACGGAAGACCTCCCCGGTGTCAACAGGACCTTTAAAATAAATATTGCGGACTCCCGAAAATTTTTTGGCAACAAGATCATAATTCTTACTTAGAACAAGCAGGGTCTTCTCCTTCAAATCCTCTTTTGAAAATTGCCGGAATAGCGCATCTAATTTTCTGCTTTGATCGACGGTTCCCACGTAGATAAAATCGAATTCTTTTTTTTCTTCGGTGTCTTTTTTTAATAAGGGAATGCCATGGTCTCTTATTCCACTTGGAACGCCGTCATGGAAATTGAATTGCTTATGCACATATTCGTTATTAAAGATCCGATAATCAGGTCTTCCATTCACCCAACGTTTGATCTGGTCCTTCCATCGGCTTGCTGGCGGTATTGAAGCGGAAGCATATTCATGAACCGTGACCATCTCTTTTCTTCTTCTTCGTTCTATTCCCATAAAATGCCAGGCCACATCAGCTCTGATTGTAGCGTATTGGTCAGGGTGATACTCATTAGTTTGAATTCCATATTTTGAAAAAAAATCAATATAGGCTCTGATTCCCGGCAGAAAAGATTGGAAAGAATGAATAAATGCAATGGTCATGCTTAGATATTGCGATGGATAAAATTATGGATAAGATTGAAGCTCCGTTCGTACTTTTGCATTTTCCTTTATCATGGATATAACTGTCAAAACAGCCGAAGAACTCAGACTCACACCAGAAGAATTTGAACTTATCAAAAAAAAGCTTGGCCGCTTACCCAATTTCAACGAACTGTGCGCATTTAGTGCGATGTGGAGTGAACACTGTAGTTATAAGAACTCCATCAAATGGCTCAAGACCCTTCCACGCGAAGGCAAAAAAATGCTTGTAAAAGCGGGTGAAGAAAATGCAGGCTTAATGGACATCGGCGATGGCCTGGGTGTTGTTTTCAAGATTGAGTCTCACAATCATCCTTCCGCCATAGAGCCATTCCAGGGTGCTGCAACAGGCGTAGGAGGAATTCATCGTGATATTTTTACTATGGGTGCAAGGCCTATCGCTGCGCTCAATTCTCTTCGATTCGGAAATCTGCAGGAAGCAAAAACACAGCATCTGCTCGCTGGCGTTGTACACGGAATCGGACATTACGGAAATTGTTTTGGGGTGCCGACCGTTGGAGGCGAGATTTATTTTGAAGAGTGTTATCATACCAATCCCCTTGTCAATGCGATGAGCGTCGGAATAGTCAGGAGTGGAGAAACAATTTCAGCGATTGCTGTTGGCAATGGTAATCCTGTTTTCTTTGTGGGTAGTGCCACAGGCAAGGATGGCATTGGAGGAGCTTCCTTTGCCTCAGCAAATATTACTGAAGAAAGTACAGAGGAATTACCTGCTGTTCAGGTCGGTGATCCATTCCAGGAAAAAAAATTACTCGAAGCCTGCCTGGAAGTTATCCATACAGGAGCTGTGGTGGGCATGCAGGACATGGGAGCCGCTGGCATCATCTGCTCCACAGCGGAAATGAGTGCGAAGGGCAAATCAGGAATGGAAATTCACCTGGACAAAGTGCCCACCCGGCAATCAGGCATGAAAGCCTGGGAACTCTTACTGAGCGAAAGCCAGGAGCGTATGTTGATGGTCGTTAAAAAAGGAAAAGAAAACGCCGTGCTGGAGATTTTTAAGAAATGGGACCTCCCCTGTGCGGAAATCGGGCATGTCACAGATGATGGCATCCTGAGATTCTATGTGAACGGACAACTGGAAGCTGAAATTCCCGCGGAAGAACTTGTCTTGGGAGGTGGGGCACCGCAGTACGATCGCGATTACAAAGAACCTGGTTATTTAAAGAAGACTCAGTCATTTGATCTTTCATCGGTACCGGTGCCGACCAGTCTGTTGAAAATAGCCCGGCAACTTGTTTCCATCCCTTCCATTGCTTCAAAAAAATGGATCAGTACACAATACGACAGTACAGTAGGTGTGGCCAATGCTTCCACCAATCATCCGACGGATGCGGCCATTGTACTGGTCAAAGGTTCAAACAAGGCGGTGGCCATGACAACAGATTGTAACAGTCGATACGTATACGCAGATCCTTATAAAGGCACACAAATAGCGGTTGCGGAGGCAGCCAGGAATATTGTTTGCAGCGGAGCAAAACCCCTGGGTGTGACCAATTGCCTGAATTTTGGCAATCCCTATGATCCTGAAGTCTATTATCAGTTCGTTCATGCAATCCGTGGCATGGGCGATGCCTGCCGGGCATTCGATACGCCGGTTACAGGCGGGAACGTTAGCTTTTACAACCAGCATCCTGACGGTGCAGTATACCCGACACCAACGATTGGTATGGTAGGCATCCTGGAACATGCCCGGAATAAAATGACAATTCCATTTAAGCAGGAAGGCGATATCATCCTGTTGGTAGGCAGGAGCCGCAACGATATAAATTCATCAGAATACCTGCATAAAATAAATAATGTTGAATTCAGTCCTGCCCCGGAATTCAATTTGGAAGAAGAACTGGCGTTGCAATCAAAGATTAAAGAGCTGATTGAAAACAAATGCATCGCATCCGCACATGACGTAAGCGAAGGGGGGGTGATCGTTACGCTTTTGGAATCGGGCTTTACCAATGGTCTTGGATTTTCTGTCCATACAAGAGCAAAAGAGATCAGACGGGATGCATATTGGTTTGGAGAATCCCAAAGCAGGGTAGTCGTATCCGTTCACCCCGCACAATGGGCATCGTGTAAGAAATTGTTGCAGGGCCATCCTTACGAGGAACTGGGTATTGTTACAGATGGATCGATCGACATAGATGGAGAGGATTGGGGTAAAATCACTTCTTGGAAATCTAAGTATGATTCGGCCATCGAACAACTTCTTGCAGGCTCTGAAACAGAAAGCGCATTAAGTACATTATAGTCTTGCCGATATTGAACTTGCCACCGATGCTTAGCCGATAGCATTTTATAACCCAAAATTTACGTTTTACACGAATGGACAAGACATCAACGATAGTCGTTACAGGAGCGGCCGGTTTTATCGGAAGCTGCCTGGTTGAATATCTGAATTATCGCGGCTTTGCAAATTTGTTATTGGTGGATGATTTCAGCAGACCGGATAAGAAGATGAATCTCGAAGGCAAGAAATTCATTGATAAAATAGAAAGAGAACAGTTTTTTGAATGGCTTTTTTCCAATAAGCCAAAAATTGATTTCATCTTTCATATAGGTGCCAGAACCGACACTACTGAATTCAACTATGCCGTACATCAGCATTTGAATCTCGAATATTCAAAAAAAGTGTGGCAATACTGTGTCGTTCATGATATACCCCTTGTGTATGCGTCATCGGCGGCTACCTATGGCGGTGGTGAATTTGGTTACGATGATAGCCACGAGTTAGTGAATATTCTTAACCCACTAAATCCTTACGGCCTCTCAAAGAATGAATTTGACAAATGGGTTCTTCACCAAAAAGATCACCCTAATTTCTGGGCTGGCCTTAAATTTTTTAATGTATACGGTCCCAATGAATATCACAAGGGAAGAATGGCAAGTGTGATCTTTCATTCCTTCAACCAGATTAAGAAAGGAGGAAAGGTCAGACTGTTCAAATCGCACCGGCCTGACTTCAAAGACGGGGAACAGTTGAGGGATTTCATTTATGTAAAAGATGTTTTGAAAGTGTGTTATTGGCTGATGCAGCATCAACCCACGTCCGGGATATATAATTTGGGTACAGGAACTGCCAGATCTTTCAGGGACCTTGCCACTTCTACTTTCAAAGGCCTCGATATGGAGCCTGATATTTTATATATTGATATGCCCGAGGACATCCGCGGCACCTACCAATATTTTACGGAGGCGAATATGCAAAAATTGCGCAGCGTCGGTTATATGGATACGTTCTATACGCTGGAAAAAGGGGTAGATGACTACGTCAGAAATTATTTAGCCAAGGAAAAATATTATTAGAAGGCTCAAAAAATGGAGCGGACAGCTGACAGTCTTTGTAATCCATTCTTGGGGAAGAAATTCGGCTGCTTAACTTAATTCCATTCATACCCGCCATCAACTTACAGCTGTCAACTCATCTGCCACCTTTTTATTAATTTTATCGCAAACGATTCATCAGCATGAACAAGAAAATTGCAATCATTGGTGGGGGCAACCTGGGAAGAGCCATTGCCGAAGGACTGATTCAGAGCGGATTTGTATTGCCAAAACATATTCTCGTGACGAGGCGGAATTTACAACACCTGCACGATTTGGAAAGGAAAGGAGTATTGGTAAGCGACAAGAACGAAGAGGCAGTCAACTATGCAGACCTGGTGATCCTGGCAGTAAAGCCCTTCCAGGTTGACGACGTGATATCAGCCTTGAAAAAAGATTTTAATGAAGAGCGCCATGTGTTGGTCTCCGTTGTAACAGGAATAGGTATTGATCATATTTCAAATATCATTTCAAAGAAGGTCGCTGTTGTAAGAGCAATGCCCAATACCGCCATCGCCATCCAGGAAAGCATGACTTGTCTTGCTGCCAGGCATATCAGTGAGGACCAGTTTCAATATGTGCAGGATATATTTAACCAGTTAGGCCGTACCGTTAGGATCGATGAAAAATTGATGGATGCCGCGACGGTTCTGGGAGCCTGCGGCACTGCTTTCGCGATGAGGTATATAAGGGCGAACATCCAGGGGGGAATAGAGATTGGTTTCGATGCAGCAACGGCTAGCCTGATTGCGGCACAGACTGTAAAAGGCGCTTCTGAATTATTACTGAAAAAAGATTCCCATCCCGAACAGGAAATTGATAAA
>PSRA01000170.1 GCA_003175695.1 Bacteroidota bacterium
ATTGCAAAACGCAAAAAAAGAACTGCGTGGCTTGTTGTATTCAAATATTATCTTTTAATTGCGCTCTTTATAGCAGCCCCGATCATTCTTACAATAGATGCGATATTTTTTAAGCCTTTTCTGTCCGGGCGCATAAAAAGGCAAAAACAATATTACTTAGGTGTGAACTAATCCATGCAGAAGATGTCTTTTAATGAGGTTTATATAACGGGAACTTCGTGTTATTTTCCAAATGATCCGGTTTCTAATGATGAGATGGAAGAATTTCTAGGCTTCATAAACAAAAGTCCTTCTAAATCAAAAAGGATTGTATTGAGAAACAACGGCATCAAAAGAAGGTTTTACGCGCTGACCAGACAAGGCAAACCTACACATACGAATGCTCAAATGACTGCAGAAGCGATTCGGGGTTTGTTCAACCATGATTCATCGAAATTGAAATCGATTGAATTATTAGCCTGTGGTACTTCCTCTCCCGACCAGATGATGCCATCTCATGCTGTAATGGTCCATGGGGAATTGCCGGAAACAAATGCAATTGAAGTTGTGTCTCCATCAGGCGTTTGTTGTGCCGGCATGCACGCTTTTAAGTACGCTTACCTTTGTGTTAAAACTGGAGACGTAAATAACGCTGTGGCAACCGGATCTGAAAGATTTTCCGGTGTTTTGCGTTCTGAGATTTTTGAAGATGAAGCGCAAAAACTAAGACAACTTGAAGAAAATCCTTATATAGGATTTGAAAAGGAGTTCCTCAGGTGGATGCTGTCCGATGGAGCGGCTGCATTTTTAATAAGTAATAAGAAAAATGAAAATGGATTCTCCTTCCGCGTCGAATGGATAGATGGCGTGTCCTATGCCAATGCAATGGAAGCTTGTATGTACATGGGTTCGGAGAAAATGAAGGATGGAAGCCTGAAAGGTTTTATGGATTTCAGTCCCGAAGAACTAATTTCAAAATCTGTTTTCAGCATCAAACAGGATGTCAAATTGCTGGGCGAAAATATAGTTCCGCTGGGTGGTTTGAAATTGAAGGCTTTGTTTGAAGAGAAGAATCTAAAGCCCGAAGAGGTTGATTATTTTCTTCCGCACATGTCAAGCGAATTTTTCAAGAGTAAGATTTACGAACAACTTCAAAAGAACGAAACGCCCATACCTTACGATAAATGGGTTGTGAACCTGGATAGCCTCGGCAATGTAGGTGCTGGTTCTGTCTATTTTATGGTTGACGAATTATTTAAAAGCAACAAACTGAAGAAAGGGCAAAAGATCCTGTTGCTCGTTCCCGAAAGCTCAAGGTTTTCATATATGTACGCTCTTTTGACGGTTTGCTGATTGCTGAGCAGCATTTCATAAGACTCCATTGATCCGTCCTGACGAACAAGAATCAGGTCGCCGTCACTTCAATTTTGTTATTATGAAAAAAGAAGAAATTCCACACGATCTCGGTGCTTTGGGAAAGATTACCAAGGAAGTTTGCTACGTCGTCGATGAATCAGGAAAATATACAACGCAATTGAGTGAAGGTTGGAAGGTGAAAGCCGAGGCATTGGACGTTGCATGGGAAGATGTGCAGGCACGCATTGCCGTTGCACGAGAAAAAGTATTAGCCGGCGAAGCCAGCCCGATCCTGCTTTTCATGGAATATCGTTTGATGGATGTTGGTATAGTATCTGCCTACACGGGATTTTGGAAATGGACGATCAAAAGACACATGAAGCCTGATGTTTTCAAAAGATTATCAGATGATAAATTGAAGAAATATGCAATGGCTTTTGAAACGAGTGTAGAAGATCTAAAAAATATGAATGTTCATGAAGCTTGATTTTCAGCATATACAAGCCGCGCATTGTGAAAACGGAGTTACGACCAGCCTGTTGAGGCACAATGGAATTGATCGAATGACAGAACCCCTTGCTTTCGGTATAGGCTCGGGACTATTTTATGTTTATATACCGTTTATGAAAATCAATAACGGACCGGCTATTGCATTTCGAACTCAACCGGGGTTAATATTCAAAAGGACCTGCAAGTCTTTGGGTATTCCGGTTGCACGCAAAAAATTCAGGTCGAAGGAAGAAGCATCCCATGCATTGCAGGAATGTCTTCACATGGGCCAGCCAGTTGGATGCCAGGTGGGCGTATATTATCTCACTTATTTTCCAAAAGAGTATCGATTTCATTTCAACGCACATAACATCATAGTATTTGGTAAGGAAGAAGATCAATACCTGATCAGCGATCCGGTGATGGAAAATCCGACCACGCTCACCAGCTATGAGTTGGAAAGGGTCCGTTTTGCGAAAGGCGCATTTGCACCGCGCGGACAACTTTATTATCCAAAAGAAAAAAGAGTGATTTCTGACGAACAGATGAGGCAAGCCATCAAAACGGGAATCAAAAGAAACGTTAGGGATATGCTTCACATTCCCGGAAATATTGCGGGAATAAGTGGCATTCGCTATACTGCAAATAAGATCAGGAAATGGAGGGATAAACTGGGGCTTCAAAAAGCCGGGAGCTATCTTGCTCAATTAGTTCGCATGCAGGAGGAGATTGGCACCGGTGGAGGAGGATTCAGATTTATTTATGGTGCGTTTTTGCAGGAAGCCTATGCGTATCATCCTATCGATGAACTTCCCGAAATATCTAAGAAATTTACCCAGACGGGGGATATTTGGAGAAATGCTGCCGTACAAGCGTCTGGCATTTATAAGGGAAGACTGGGTAGTCAACAAGACTTCAATTTAATGAGTGATTATCTTTTAGAGATTGCTGAATTGGAAAAGAATGCGTTTGAAGCACTCTCCAAAATAAAATGGCAGGCATGAGCAACCTGGCGATCCAAATTGAAGACCTGGCATTTAGCTACCCGGGTCGATCAGGACTATGCCTTTCCCACTTTAATCTTGAAATTTTTGCAGGTGAAAGATTTGGGCTCTTCGGTCCTAACGGTGCCGGAAAAACGACCCTCATGCATTTAATGACCGGCCTTTTACATTATAAGCAAGGCAGCATTCGATTACTAGGAAGGGATGTTAAAAAACACAATAAAGCTTTCAATTCTTTATTTGGGCTTGTACCACAGGATTTTTCATTCTATCCCGAGTTATCTGCTGTTGAGAATCTTTCTTTTTTTGGTGCGTGGTCGGGACTCAATGGAATGGAGATTAAAAAAAGAACAGATGAGCTATTGGAGACCTTGGGATTGAACGACTATCGCTCGATGCCGGTTGGAAAATTTTCGGGCGGTATGAAGAGACGGATCAACCTGGCGATTGCTGTGATGCACCATCCTCAAATTCTTTTTTTAGATGAACCTACAGTAGGTGTTGATGTTCAGACGAGGCACGCAATTATAGCTTACCTGAAATACCTGAACGAAAAAGGAACAACACTGGTATATACTTCTCATCAATTAAATGAGGCGGAAGAGCTATGCGAACGCATTGCAATGATTGATGAAGGGAACATTATTGCTATTGATAACCTGGAGAATTTGCTCAACCATCATCAACAGGAGGGTTTGGAGGGACTGTTCCTCACTCTTACGGGAAAAGCGTATAGGGATTGATGATGAATGAGAGCGAACGCATAAATAATTCCAATTTCTTTTTACGGATCTTTCATTTGAAAGCCGGTTAACGTATGTATAAGCTTTGGGCCACGATAGTTAAAGATTTTCGCTTACTGAGCCGTGATAGGGTAGGATTGATCATGATGTTTGCCATGCCAATCTTACTCGTTATCGTGATCACCAGCGTGCAAAACAGCACATTTGAATTAGTCAATGATAACAAGATCAGCTTAATCATATACAACAAGGACAGTGCTCAGCAGGGTCTCAAATTGATCCAGACAATAGAAAAGATCGGCATGTTCAGGATCCTTGTTCTACCCGGAAAGCAACAGGAAAAAGAAATTCCGCAATTGATGCATGCAAAAGATGCCCTGGTTGCCTTGGAAATTCCTGAAAACTTTTCTTCTTTGATAGAAACCAAAGCAAAAGACATTGCAGGGAGATCACTAAAAGATTTTGGATTAGAAGGTGATACGGAAAGGTCGGTGCTACCTTCAGTCAGTCCTTTAATTCTATATTATCACCCTGTTCTTCAACAATCCTTTCGACAATCGATCAATGGTGCACTGGAAAGTGCACTGCAGGTAATTCAAGGCGACGAAATTGTCAGGAATCTATATTCTGCACTGCATGAGAAACAGATTCCGGCAACACTGGAAAACGATATCCTCCATAGCCAGGTACCGATTACTGAAATCCCCGTATCAAGGGGCGGGGGAAGGAATATACCGAATGCTTCACAGCACAATGTGCCAGCCTGGACCTTATTTGCGATGTTCTTCATTGTAATTTCATTGGGCAGCAGCGTCGTCAGGGAAAAAAAGAGTGGAAGCTTCATGCGCTTAAGAACACTGCCTACCAGTTATATGACTGTTCTATTTTCCAAACAGATTACTTTTCTTATTATCGCTTTTTTACAGACAGCTGTCATATTTGCCATAGGAGTTTGGCTATTTCCACATATTGGATTGCCGGCTTTGAATATGCCTTCCGACTTAGGTGCCTTACTGTTAGTGACTCTCATCTGCGGGTGGTGTGCCGTGAGTTATTCAATATGTGTTGGAGTTTTTGCTGAAACGCAAGAACAAGCCAACGGGTTCGGTGCTATCTCAATAATTATATTGGCTGCCATTGGTGGACTGCTGGTTCCTTCTTTTGCGATGCCCGCATCATTTCATCCACTGATGAAAATGTCTCCCTTGCACTGGGGACTGGAGGCTTACTATGGATTGTTCCTTGAAGGCGGAAATCTACACGATATTATGATGAATATTCTATCTTTATTGGTCATTACTTTGCTGATCCAATTGATTACATATCTGGGATTGAAAAGAAAAAACCTAATTTGAAAGATCTGCTATGGAAAGAACCGAGTTGAAAAAAACACTGAAGAAGCAAATTGTGGAATTTTTGAATTTGACTTCTGTCAATCCTGACGATATTAAAGATGATGAACCGCTTTTTGGTGAAGGTTTGGGATTGGATTCTATTGATTCAATTGAATTAATCGTATTACTCTCTCGCGAATACGGGATCAGCATCCAGGA
>PSRA01000272.1 GCA_003175695.1 Bacteroidota bacterium
AGTCTAGCTATTTGTGTACTACTTACACAATTCGCGTTTTCCCAAAACAAAGTAATAACAGGTAAAGTCACAGACGACAAAGGTCTTGCACTTCAGGGTGCGACAGTCACGGCCCTAGGCTCAAAGACTGGCGCAGCCACTGATGTAAACGGTGAATTTAGGTTATCTGTAGGGCCAAATGTCACTACACTCGTAGTGACATCAGTAGGTTTTGCCCGGCAGGAAGTAAATATCACCGACAAAACCAATGTGTCAGTATCCCTGGTCGCTACGAACGCAAGTTTAAACGAAGTCGTGGTGATTGGTTACGGAACTGCTAAGAAAAAAGATCTTACAGGAGCTGTAACAACAATAACTGCGAAAGAATTCAACACCGGCGTAATTACTTCACCCGACCAGTTGTTGCAAAATAAAGTCTCAGGACTTGAAATTGTAAACAACAGTGGTCAGCCCGGAGTAGCCACAACAATTAAAATCAGAGGTAATACCTCAGTGCGTGGCGTGGGTAACCCGCTGTACGTGGTTGATGGAGTTCCTCTTGATGGAAGAAATGCAAGGCCTTCTGTGGTCTTGGGAACAGGCGGATTTGGTCCTACACCAGACGCAAACCCCTTACTTTACATTAATCCCTATGACATCCAGGACATCACTGTTCTTAAAGATGCTTCTGCAACTGCGATCTATGGATCACGCGGTGCAAATGGTGTGATCGTGATCACTACCCGCAAAGCAAGTGTTGGTCCAATGAAAGTGGAAGTAGGTGCAAACTGGGGCTGGAATGTTGGTTATATGAAAAGATATGAAAACCTGAACACCGGCGAATTCAGAAGCGCTTTGCACAAATATTCTTTGGATACTTTATCTAACTCACTCGACAAGCACAGTTCAGTTGATCCATTGAAAGAAATCACGCAGCATAACACAATCCAGAATTATAGCCTTGCGCTTAGCGGTGGTAATGATGTTGGAAAATTCCGCGCATCTTTCCTGGCTTCCAAGACTCCTGGCTTCGTCAAAAATAACCAGCTTGATAAATACATTGGAACTTTCTCTGGTACATATAAGTTCTTAGATAAAAGACTGACAATCGATTTCAGTTTGATTGCAGGTCATACTACAGAAAATATTGTTCTGGCTTCGAATCAGGCAGGCTCCCAGGGTAACCTGATCAGTTCTGCATTACAATGGAACCCGACTGCTGCTCTCAAAGACAACAATGGCCTCTACACACATCTTGGTAATGGCGTCGGCAATCCGCTGGAACTGTTAGCTGCATATGATGATGTGGCGAACGTAAGTACTTTCCTTGGAAATATCTCAGGTAGTTACAAGATCTTCAAAAATCTTGAGTACAAATTGTTATATGCCATCAATCAAAGTGATGGTAAACGCAATACCAATATAAATGGATTCTTGCAGGGATTCAACCCGATCTCAGGAGCTGGAATGGGTATCATTTCAAACGCAAGCCTGACATCCCAGGTACTCGACCACCTTTTGACTTATAGAACAAATTTCAGCCCGGATTTGAGCTTTGAAGGTCTGGCTGGATTTGAATACCAAAAAGCTAATTTCTCTAACAACTCTTTTTCAGCACTCGGATTCAATTTCAATCTCAATCAGACAGCATTGACAAATGCAAAATATACTGATGTATTGGTCAATGGTAAGACGCAAAATCTGCCTTCGACATTCAGGGATATAACAACTGAAATCCAGTCTTATTTTGCCCGCGTGAATTTGAATTATAAAGACAAGTATTATTTCACAGGTACTTTCAGGGCTGATGGATCCAGCAAGTTCGGTACAAACAATAAATACGGTTATTTCCCATCATTTGGTCTGAAATGGAATATTGCCAACGAAGGCTTCATGAAGGATAACAGTTTGTTCTCCGGACTTTCTCTTCGTGGAACCTGGGGTATCACTGGTAGCCAGGAGTTCCCTGCCGGTGCTTCAATCGATCAATTCGCTTTCGGAACGTTTAATTCTGCTTCACAGATCAACGTAGGTAACCCAAATCTGAAATGGGAATCGACAACTCAATATAACTTCGGAATCGACTTCAGTATTTTGAGAAACAGATTCTTCGGTAGTGTTGATTATTACAACAAGAACACGACGAATATTCTTTTCCAGAGTACAGTTATTCAACCTGGTCCCAGTGCAACTCTTTGGTTGAATCTTCCTGGTCACTTGTTGAATAATGGTGTTGAAGTTACTTTGGGTGGTACGATCATCGAAAGCAAAGACTTCTCATGGGATTTGACGGTGAACTATGCATACAACCACAACGTCATCCATGATTTCTTTGCACCAGGCACAAAGAATCCTCTGGCTATTCATACGGGTACCATCGATGGTCAGGGTGTTTCCGGAACGCTGGGTCAGATCATCACGAATAATCAGCCGATCAATGAATTCTATCTGAAGAAATTCCAAGGTTTCGACCAAAAAGGAAATCAGCAGATCGCCGCAAATCCTGATTTTGCGGGAGATCCAAATCCGCACTATCTGTTCGGTGTATCAACCACTTTAAATTATAAGAAACTCGCTCTTACCATCAATGGTGGTGGTTCTGGTGGATTCCTTATCTATAACAATACTGCAACTTCGGTCACCAATATTTCCGGTATTGCGCAGGGAAGAAATATCGACAAGAATGCTTTCAATTCTGCTGAACAACCAAGCAGTGGTGTAGCAGCATCTACGAGATTCCTTGAATCGGGCAACTTTTTCAAGTTAAGAAACGTAAGAATTAATTATAATGTAGGAAATGTTGGCGGCTACATAAAGAACTTGAATTTTTATGTTAGTGGAAGCAACCTGTTCGTGATTACCAAATTCTCGGGCTTTGATCCTGAAGTTAACATCGACAAGACCAGCAATGGTTATCCTTCAAGATCTATTGAGTATATACCGTATCCAACTCCGAGAAGCTTAGTAGTAGGATTGAATTTCTCACTTTAAAAAAAACATTTAAAAAGACAAGTATGATAAAGTCAAAATATTTTAAAGTATCCGCACTCCTACTCCTGGCCGGGATTGCTGGTTGTACTAAACTGAATGAAAGCTATACAACTACAGTACCTATTAATCAGGCTGTAGAATCATTGGGACCCCAATTCCCGGGATTGTTGCTCACTGCAGCTTACAATGATATTCCCTCTCCTTTCGTTGGTCAGGACCAGGTTTTCTCACTGGAAGAAAATTCAACGGATGAATCGCTGGTTCCTACCAGGGGTGGTGACTGGGATGACAATGGAGTTTGGAGAGTCGTTCACAACCATACATGGAATGCCGATCACAGTCAGGTTCTTAGCGTGTACAACAATTTGAACAAGCTCAATTTCGACGCTACCAACGTGCTTCAATTCAATCCTTCTCCTGGCCAAAAGGCTGAAGCTAGATTTCTGAGAGCTTTGTCATTGTATTTTCTTCTGGATATCTACGGGCAGTTCCCTTTCAGAAACCCCGGAGATAACCTCCTTTTAGCTCCAAAGGTATACACTGGTGACAGCGCAGTTCAATTCATTATTAGCGAGTTGAATGCTGCTATGCCCGATCTGGATCCATCTAATGGGCCAACCAGGGCCAATCAGGACGCAGCAAAAGTGTTGTTGATGAGATTATACCTCAACAGAGGTGCTTTCATAAACAGGGCAACTCCCACTTTTGATGATGCAGACATGACGCAAGTGATTACTTTGGGACAGCAGATCATGGGAGGCAAGTATAGCTATATGGCAAATTATTTCGACAATTTCAGCTCCAGTAATGGAAGCTCTTCAGAGGCCATTTTCGCATACCCTGCTTCTTCTGGCGTTAGTGCAAACAACCCAGGAATGGACGGCCGCTGGATGATGACCTTCCACTATAACGAATACGATGCACAGGCACCGAACGCGGGATGGAATGGTTTCTCAACAATCAGCGATTTTTATAATGCATTTGGAGTAAATGGAACGGCAACAACGTTTAAACCGGCGGATACGGCCTTAGATAGTCGCCTTGGTGGCAGGGTTAATTCAAATCTCCAGACAACTTTAGCTTCTGGTATCCGCCCCGGCTTCCTGGTCGGACAGCAGCATGATCAGAATGGAGTCGCTTTGAAAGATAGAAAAGGAAATCCACTTGCTTTCGATCCAAACATCGCAGCCAACATGATTGAAACAGGATCAAACCTCGAAGTAACTGGTATTCGCGTTGCGAAATATGTTCCTGACTTTTCAGATCCAAGTGGCAAGTTCTATTCTTCTAACCCCGGTAACTGGCTGATGCTTATGCGATATCCGGAAGTAGCTTTGATGGTGGCTGAAGCTAAAATGCGTTCTACAAGCGCACAGGATAACGCTGGTGCTCTTAAGATTGTAAATGATCTAAGGAAAGCAAGAGGTGCTGCGCCTCTGACTTCAATGACTCTAGTGAATGCTGGAAGTTTGAATAATGGTCCCGGTGATCCAAATACCTTGCTCGCAGAAAGAGGTAGAGAACTGTACTGGGAATCTTTGAGAAGAACCGACCTCATTCGTTTTGGTGTATTCCTTGTTACCTGGCAATACAAGCCTTCAGACGATCCTAAATACCTTTTATTCCCGGTTCCAAATCAGGCGCTCGCGGTGAACCCGAACCTGAAACAGAACCCTGGGTATTAAGTTAAATAATGTTTAATGTCTTCGATTCAAAGGCCATTGTAAAATGGCCTTTGATTTTTTTAAATGCTCGTCATTAAATTGCGAGCTTATAGCAATGAAATCTCATTCCGGCCTTTTTATCTTTTTATTGTGCTGTTGCATTTCCTGCCACCGTGAAGAGCAAAAAAAATTGTTTGAATTAGTAGAAAACTCTGGTATCCAATTCAACAACCGGGTTATAGATGACAAGCTTGAAAACAGTTTCCTTTTCCGGAATTTCTATAATGGAGGAGGTGTTGCCATTGGGGACATCAATAATGATGGACTTCCCGATGTATTCCTGACTTCTAACATGGAAAATAACAAACTTTATCTCAATAAAGGCAATTTCAAATTTGAAGACATTTCTGAAAAGGCAGGTTTGAAGCAGGAGGGTATGTGGAGCACAGGCGTAGTTTTTGTCGATATTAATCACGACGGCTGGCTGGACATCTACGTTTGTAATTCCGGGCATATGGGTACCGGTCATCGCAAAAACCAGCTTTACATCAACAATCACGATCTCACTTTCACTGAATCTGCTGCGCAGTACGGGTTGGATATTTCTGCTTATACCACCCAGGTTTCATTTTTCGATTATGACAACGATGGAGATTTGGATTGCTTCATGATAAACAACAGCCCCATTCCTGTCAATACGCTTAATAACTCAAATCGCCGGGATCTGCCCGATGCAGAATGGCCCGTCTCTGATTTTCTAAAAGGGGGTGGCGACCATCTATTCAGAAACGACAATGGCCACTTCAAAGAAGTAACCAAAGAAGCCGGCATTCACGGTTCCCTTATCAGTTTTGGTCTGGGCGTTTCAGTTACCGACATTAATGGTGATGGATATCCCGATGTGTTTGTTTCGAACGACTCTTACGAGAGAGACTATCTGTATATCAATCAAAAGAACGGCACATTTAAGGATGAACTGGAAAATATGATCGGGCACACCAGCTTTTCCTCTATGGGTGCTGACATAGCTGATATTAACAATGATGGCTACCCAGAGATCTTTACGACCGACATGCTTCCCCAGGACGACTACAGATTAAAGACACTTGGTGCGTTTGACAACATTGATTTATACAATGCCAAACTTAAAGCCGGATTCTATCACCAATACATGAAGAACTGCCTGCAGCTGAATAATAAGAATGGCAAATTTTTGGAGATTGGAAATTATAGCGGCGTATCAGCAACGGACTGGAGTTGGGGTGCTTTGATTTTCGATATGGATAACGATGGCTTCAATGATATATTCGTTTGCAATGGAGTAAATAAGGATGTTACTAACCTGGATTTCATGGATTTTTTTGCTAATGATATCATTCAAAAAATGGTTTTGACTGGCAAGAAAGAGGAGATCCATGAGATCTTGAAGAAAATTCCCATCAATCCTCTCCCGCATAATGCCTTCCGGAACCTGGGAAACCTGAAGTTTGATGATATTGGTAAATCATGGGGCTTTGTACAATCTTCTTTTGCTAACGGTGCTGCCTATGCGGATTTGGATAATGATGGTGATTTGGATCTCATCATAAATAATGAAAATGGTCCTGCATTTGTTTATAAGAATAATTCAAGGGAATTGAACAAGAACAACTATGTAGGCATTTTTCTCAAGGGAAACCGCGAAAACACTTTTGCCATTGGCAGTAAAATAAAGGTTTTTGCCGGAAATCAGATTTTCTTCCGCGAATTGGTGCCCAGCAGGGGATTTCAATCTTGTGTAGATTATAATACTGAAATTGGGCTGGGAAAGATGTCAGCCATTGATTCTATTGTTATTGACTGGCCAGATCTGACTTCTTCAACACTTATCAAACCGAAGATAAATCAGACACATGTAATTGAAGAAGAAAAGCAAACCAGGTCGAAAATTGATCCCGAAACCAGGGATCCAAATAACAACATACTTACCCTTGTAAAAGCGGATTTTGATAAGCATACAGAAGATGAGAATATCGATTTCTATTATGAACTGAATCTTCCAAAGATGCTTTCCAGGGAAGGACCCAAAGCAGCAGTCGGTGATATCAATGGAGATGGCTTACCTGATATATATATCGGAGGAACGGTGGGTCGCCCCGGGCAGGTGTA
>PSRA01000199.1 GCA_003175695.1 Bacteroidota bacterium
CTCTTGTAGCGATGTCTGACATTTTTGTAAAGTTTAGTTACGGGTGCAAAAATATAGTATTTGAGTTAAACAGCGCAAACAAGGCATTTTTAATTTTTGCGCGAAAATTGAACGGAAAAAGACCTAAAACTCATGCTTATTCGACTATGTAATATGTCACTTTCATGGCCGCCCGAACACCCCAGGTTATCGGGGCCGTAATCAAAGACGGCGGCCGCTGCGGATGAAACTAATATCAATTACAATTTTCTATCAGATGAGCAGTACATTCAATTCATTTTAATCGGGCTAATCTTATTTTTTGATGTCTCATGTAGCGCATAAGTTGTATATTTCTATATCTTCGGGTAGGGCTAATCAAAAATCACTTCCGGGTATGGCACTCAAGATAATAGATCATGGAACGGCTGAATACCATCAGATGGTTAAGTTGCGAAATGAAATGTTGCGCAAACCTTTGGGCCTTCATTTTGACGATGATGAATTGGACCGGGAGAAAAATGATCTATTGATTGGTGCTTTTGAAGATGGCAAGATTCTGGGCTGTTGCCTGCTTACCAAGGTTGATGATAAGACCATGCGTCTCAGGCAAATGGCAGTGCCCAACAACCTGCAGGGCAAAGGAATCGGACGAGCCCTCATGGTGTTTGCAGAAAACTTGGCCCGCGACCTCGGATATAAGATGCTTATCATGCATGCCCGCAAAACTGCCGTGGGCTTTTACCAAAAATTAGGATACGCTATCGAAGGGGATGAGTTTGTAGAGGTAACAATTCCGCATTTTGAAATGGTAAAGAAACTAAATTAAGTTCACAGTAGTCAGCTTACGGTTGACAATCACCTAACTCGATTTGATCAACCTCAAACACCGGCCCAATCAACCATTCCACAACTTTACTTAATCAATCGAAAATTAAAAGGATAGCGGTACAGTTTGCTTTCACTTGCCCGAATAGTTGCAACAATCACGAGAATTACTTCAGCAACGAGTACAACCCAGATCAACAAAATGCCGACGATGGTTATGGCCAGGATAATACCAATTATGGTCACTGTTATTTGAAAATTTAAAGACTCGAGCGAATGAGATCTTACAAATGATGAATCATCCTTTTTAATCAAAAAAATAATCAGTGGTGGAATGAATCCCCCCACCAACGTAAGGATGTGTGATAGTAGGCTAAGTGTTCTTTCGTCACTACTGGGCGGATATAGTGGTTGTTCTTCCTTCCCGAGCAGCGAAGAGCCGGGTTGAGGTTCCATGATTTTTTTTATGTCAATTTAAGAAAAAAATGTGAAGTGAAGGATGTTGGATACTGGATGCTTGTCGTTGAATGTCTAACGGGAGTAATCCCGGTATCCGCGAAATTTAGTATCGAGTGGCAATATCAAACTGCTCTGTTACGCTACTTCAAGCTGCTTTACTGACTCAGCCATTTGATTCAGAAATTGAAACAACTGTCGCATGGAGCTGATGTCTTGAATTACCAGGAGAAACAGTTTTCCTGCCTGTCTTAACCTTGCTTTATTGGTTTGCTTCTGAATGAAACTTAAGATATTATTGAAGACGGCTGATTCAAAATAGGGAGAGTCTGGCCGATTGATAAAATAACATTTAACTGACCGATCCTTCAGGATGATTCTTTCAAAGCCCAGCTCAAGGGCAATTTTTCTTATTCTTACTGTATCAAACAAATCTTCAACCTGTTGTGGCACAGGTCCGAAACGATCGCTTAGCTCCTGATGGAAATTTGCCAGTTCTTCTTCTGTATCACAGCTGTCCAGCCTGGTATATAGTGATAACCTTTCCGTGATGCTTTCCACATAAGCATCTGGTATCAGGATTTCCAAATCCGTGTCGATCGTGCAATCCTGCACATAATTCTCCTGTTTGCTGATTTCTTCCTTGAATACTTCCTTGAATTCCGTCCTTTTTAATTCTTTGATGGCTTCATCCAGGATCTTCTGGTACATTTCAAATCCCATTTCAGCCATGAAGCCACTTTGTTCACCACCCAACATGTTGCCCGCGCCACGAATATCCAGGTCACGCATCGCGATCTGGAAACCACTACCCAGGTCACTATGTTGCTCTAATGTCTGCAATCTCTTTCTTGAATCAGCCGGGAGTGTGGCAAGTGAAGGCGTTAGGAGGTAACAAAAGGCCTTCCTGTTACTTCGGCCTACCCTTCCGCGCAACTGATGCAGGTCGCTTAATCCAAAATGGTGCGCATTATTTATGATGATCGTATTCACATTCGGAATGTCTACTCCACTCTCCACTATATTCGTGCACACGAGTACATCATATTTCTTATCAATGAAATCAAGGATATGTTCTTCCAATTCATTTCCCTCCATTTGTCCATGTGCATAACCGATACTCAGATCGGGACAGAGGCCCTGGATAATCGATGCCATTTCCCGTAGTCCCTGTACGCGATTAAAAATAAAGAAGACCTGGCCGCCTCTTTCAGTTTCATAATAGATCGAATCGCGGATAAAATCTTCATTATAATGTTGCAATTCAGTTTGGATTGGCTGGCGATTGGGAGGAGGTGTATTGATAATGCTCAAATCACGGGCACCCATCAGGCTGAACTGGAGCGTTCTGGGTATAGGCGTTGCCGTTAGTGTGAGGCAGTCCACATTTGTCCGGAGTGTTTTAATTTTCTCTTTGTGACCAACACCAAATTTTTGTTCTTCATCCACAATTAACAATCCCAGATCTTTGAATTTTACTTCCTTTCCTAATATCGCGTGGGTTCCAATGATGATATCTACCTTTCCCTCTTCCAGTTTCTTAATTGTTTCCTTCTTTTCCTTGCTCGACTTAAACCTGTTTATATAATCTACGGTTACCGGAAAATCCTTCAGTCGATCGCTAAATGTCTTATAATGTTGAAAAGCAAGAATGGTGGTCGGTACCAATACGGCAACCTGCTTGCTGTCTGAACAGGCCTTAAAGGCGGCACGGATGGCAATTTCTGTTTTTCCGAAACCAACATCTCCACAAACAAGCCGATCCATGGGAGAAGTCAGTTCCATATCTTTCTTAACGTCAGCAGTGGAGCGGCTTTGATCCGGGGTATCCTCATAAATAAATGATGCCTCCAATTCTGTTTGCATGTAATTATCAGGCGAAAAAGCAAAACCTTGCTGGGCTTTTCTTTGAGCATATAATCGGATCAGGTCAAAAGCTATTTCTTTTACTTTGGTCTTTGTTTTTTCCTTTAGCTTTTGCCAGGTATCACTACCCAGCTTGTTCACCTTGGGAATGCTTCCTTCTTTGCCAGTGTATTTCGATATTTTATGGAGTGAATTGATATTGACATAGAGAATATCACTGTCCTTATAAATGATCCTGACTGCTTCCTGCAATTTTCCATTCACTTCAATCTTTTGCAACCCGCTATATCGGCCTACGCCATGATCAATATGCGTGACATAGTCTCCCGGTTGCAATTCCCGAAGTGAACGCAGCGTAAGTGCTTTATTTTTATTATATGCCTGCTTAATCCGGTACTTGTGGTATCGTTGAAATATCTGATGATCGGTATAACAGACGACCTTTAGGTCGTCATCAATAAAACCTTCGTGAATGGAAACCGGAACTGGAGTAAAATGAATTTCCGTATGAAGATCTTCAAAAATGGCATGCAGCCTTTCCAACTGTCGCGGGTTTTCGGCAAATAAAAAGATGCTGTATTTTTTGCTTTCCCAATTTTTCAAGTCCTGCATCAATAACTCGAACTGCCGGTTGAATGCGGGTTGAGGTCTTGTATTGAAAACGATTTCAAAACTGGCGTCCAGGAATCCTTTGCCGGATGAACCAGATTGCCCAAACTCAACAACGTGGAATTTTCTAAGCGAATTTTCCATGTCATCGGCTTTAATAAAATCGGACTCCTCCACAGGTTTCAAGATGATCGAATCTTCATCTGAACCTGGCGAGGGGGAAGATATTTCTCCCAGGTTAATGATTGCCCGAAACTCTTCTTCCTGCAACCCGACTCTCTCTTTGATGAATGACCAGTCTTCCAGCCAGATAACCGTATTCTCCGGAATAAAATCAAAGAATGAAATCTTTTGTTTTTCTTCAAACTGTGTCTCAATATTGGGAATGATATTGACAGAAAGTAATTTTCTCTCGCTCAACTGCGTTTCAGGATCAAAAATCCGGATAGAGTCAACATCGTTTCCAAATAATTCAATCCTGTAAGGCTTGTCATTTCCAAATGAATATATATCGAATATGCCCCCACGAAGTGCAAACTGCCCCGGTTCAAATACAAAGTCTGTTCTTTCAAATCCGTAATTGACAAATCGTTCTATAAGCTCATCGGGATTAATCGTGTCGCCCGATTTAATCGCTATGATATTCCTCGAAAGAGTTTCAGCTAATACTACTTTCTCGAACAAAGCCTCGGGATAAGTAATTAATATCTTTTTGGACAACAATGCAGATGACGGATCAGAAACAGCAGGCCGCGAAATTCTTGTCAATGCTTCTGTGCGAAGCATCACATGGCTGCTATTCAGCAGGCGATAATTTCTTTTATTTTTGAAAGAAGAAGGAAAATAAAATATATCCAGTCCCTTTGTCAGGTTTTCTATGGAATTATGCATGTAAGCAGCAGATTCCGCATCCTCACAAACAACAACATGATTAAGCTGGCTCGTTATACTGTTGTTAAAGACTCCGCTTACAATGAAAGCGGTAGAACTGCCTTGCAAATTTGTTAGACTGATTCTTTGAGGTTGGGACAAAGTAAGCCTGTCCGCTAATTGAAAAAGGCGGGGAGAACGTGTAAACAGCCCTGATAACTCCTCATTGTACATTCCGGTTTGCAAAGATACATTTTACAACAGTTCATCCACCGCGAAGGACAAATAAGTTGACAGTTGTCAGTCTTTGATGGCAATATATTTGGGAAAACACTACGATATTTGAACTTCTGGACTTTCAACCGTCATTATACGCGTCTTTGCGCAGGTGGCAAATCAAAAAGGCAACCTTGTATTGAAAAAAAATGTACTGTAAATAGGATTAATAAACTGCATCGTAGTCAACTCTTATGTCAATTCTGGACATTTTTCCCGGAGTTACCTGGACGGGTGCGATATTATTACTCCCATCAAACAAATTTGCATAAAACAAGCTGTCTTTTTTAGTAAAGAGTGAATAATGACCCGGAGGCAATTTGACTTTAAAAAAACCAGAACCATCGGATTTAGTTGTCTTGATAAGTTTGGTGCTGATAGAACGATAGAATGCCGATTGACCTTCTCTTTCCACCTGGCTCAGATTGGTCAATTCAAAAATATAGACTGTGGTTTGAATTCCCCTTGGGGCTCTGGGTTTAACATCCGGAGATGGCATTTGATTTCCCGATATTCGGAAAACATGGCCTTCAATTCCCTGCGTTTTTCCTTGCTCAGGCAAATTCATATTGATACATGATATGAGAATTGTGTAAAATATCGCATAATGTATTCTTAACATGGCCTCGGATGAATTTCCCGAATACGGAAGTTATAACAAAAAAGAGCGGTGATTCTAAAAAAATGTAATTTTAAAAGCTATATCATATTCTAATGAACTGTATTACGACGAATAAATTTGTACCCCTGGCCTTAATGACTCTACTGCTTACTTCCATTCATTTGAATGCACAGACAAAAACCAATGAGTCAGTTCTTCGCAGTGCAAGTTCTGCTGCTAGTTTACAAGAAAAGGATAATTTTAGAAAACTGCTTATCACTGCAAATCAAAAAGGCTGGCCGCTGACCATCATCAACAGGAGGGGTAGACGCGCTTTCTTGACCGGCATGGATGTGAAAGGAAATCCCTTGTATACGGGGATCAATGACAATATCATTTCGGCAGCCACCATTCGAACAAATACGCTCTGGCCGGGAGGTAGCAGCGGGCTAAATCTCAACGGCTCTTCCGCCAGCATGAAGGGGAAAATTGCGATTTGGGACGAAGCGAAACCCAGACCTACTCACGTTGAACTGGTAGGAAGGGTGATACAAAAAGACAATGCCAGCACCATCTCCGATCACACAACACATGTCTCAGGTACCATGATTGCTGCCGGTGTGAATCCTTCAGCAAAAGGAATGTCTTTTGGTGCGCAGCAATTGGTTGCCTATGATTTTAATAATCATCTCTCTGAAATGATGGGGGAGTCACCAAATCTTTTAATCTCTAACCACTCGTACGGCACCATCGCAGGGTGGAATTATAATACAGATCAAAATCGTTGGGAATTCTGGGGCAATTACGGAGACACGGCAGACTATAAATTTGGTTACTATTCTGACGAAGCACAGGTTTGGGATTCAATAGCATTCAATGCCCCTTATTACCTGATTGTAAAATCAGTTGGAAATAACAGGGATGAAAATGGCCCGGCTGTTGGACAACCTTATTGGAGGTACAATGCAAGCGGTATTATGTCAAGTGCGGGCAACAGACCAGCCGGAATCAGCAACAATGATGGGTATGATATCGTCCCAACTTATGGTACAGCAAAAAATATTTTGACAGTCGGTGCCGTATATCCGATACCCAGCGGATATACCCAGCCATCAGATGTGGTACTTGCTGAATTTAGCAGCTGGGGGCCGACTGACGATGGAAGAATTAAACCCGATGTAGTTGCAGACGGTATCAATGTGCTATCCTGTATTGGATCGGCTGATGATGCTTACGCTTCCTTCAGCGGCACATCCATGTCATCTCCTGCAGCCGGTGGTTCTGCTTTTTTACTTCAGGAACATTATTCAAAATTGCATGGGGGCGTTTTTATGCGTTCGGCGACACTAAAAGGTTTGCTGATACATACAGCCGACGAAGCTGGCGTCGCACCCGGGCCGGATTTTCAATATGGATGGGGGCTCCTCAATATCCAAAAAGCTGCCTCAGTGATTACTTCAAATAATGCTGATCAATTAATTATTGAGAACAACCTGGTTAATGGCGCAACTTTCAGCCTTCCGGTCGTTGCTTCCGGGAAGGGTCCGATTGTTGCGACAATTTGCTGGACAGATCCCAAGGCAGATGTCAACACGACCAACCTGCTAAATAACCCGGCCAAAAAACTCATTAATGATCTTGACCTCAGGATCACCACGGGTACTACCACTTTTATGCCTTGGGTGCTGGACAGAAAGAATCCTGGAAGTCCAGCGACAAATGGAGATGACACTTTGAACAATGTTGAGAAGATTGTGATCAATAATGCTGTTCCGGGACAAACCTACACAATCACTGTTTCTCATAAGGGAACGCTGAGCCGTGGACAGCAGGCGTATTCTTTGCTCGTCAGCGGCGTGGGTGGTCAGGCCTTTTGTGCTTCCGGTCCAGCAAGCAGTGCAGGCACTCGTATCGATAGCGTCAGCATTTCAAATCTACACAACGCAAATTTGCCTGGATGCACCACCTATACGAATAATACTGCCAAGACAATTCAATTACAATCTTCCCAGGTAGTTCCATTCAATATTTATGTGGGAAGCTGTGACGCGACCGTAGCACAAAAAGTAATCAAGATTTTTGTAGACTATAATAATAATGGCACTTTCACCGATCCTGGAGAAGAAGTAGCGGTCAGCAATGTTATAAATGGAACGGGTAATTTCTCCGGAACATTTACTACTCCTGCAGGATTAACAGTTGGCAGATTTACACTCATGCGGATTATTGCAGAAGAAACAAATAATGCAGCATCAGTTGTTCCCTGCGGCACTTACGGGAAAGGCGAGACGCAGGATTACAGAGTTCAAATCGCAGGACCTTCAAATGATGTAGGAGTAACAGAATTGGTAGATCCAGCTGGTGGGATTTGCGAAATAGATTCACAGAGAGTGACAATTCGAATAAAAAATTTCGGTACCACTGCCCAGATCAATGTCCCGATCAACACAATCGTTCAAAACGGTGCAACGACTCTGGCCAATATTACAACAGTTTGTCCGGACACTATTCCATCACTAGGTGAAGTGGTTTACACCTTCCAACCAACTTTCCAGGCCCTGGCGGCTAACAGCTACACCATTACCAGCAAGACCATGTTGCCTAATGACCAGGATAACACCAATGATCAAAATATAACAACCATTGCAGTCAGTACAGGCACAAACAAAGCAACAGGCTCTGCAGAAATTTGTGGTTCCAACCCACCACAGGTTTCCTTGCAGGCGAATGTGTCAGACACAAATGATGTAGCGGTTTGGTTCGATAACCCAACAGCTACAATACCAATCGCCACGGGTAATAAAACCATTACTTCGGTGGTTACATCCAACAAGACTTATTATCTCGCCTTGAATGATGTTAAATCAAGCATCGGCCCGGTTAATAAAATGGTGTTCCCTCAAGGAAGCTATAATGAGTTTGTCGGAAACTTTGTTAAGATTACCAACAAAGTGCCTTTAACTATTCAGAGTGCGCGACTATACATTGCTCATGGCGGTCGGATTAAATTTACCGTAGCGGATATTGTCAATTTCAATCCATCCAACGGCAGCTTCAGTTATTTCCCGATTTCATCCAATACTATTAATGTGTATCCGACCACACCTAACCCGCAACCAGGGAATGTGCCTGGAAATAGTCCGCTTGACACAGGTGCAGTATTCTTCCTAAACCTTCCAGTGCCAAACACAGGAGACCATGCTATCATTATTGAATGTCAGAATGGAGCCAACATCTTCCGGAATAACATGATAACGCCAAATCCGTATCCATTCAGCATTCCCGGAGTATTTTATATAACTGGTAACAGTGCCGTGAATACTTCCAATTCGTCCGACACAACATTCTATAGAAGTTATTATTATTTCTTCTATGATATGAAGATCCAACTCACTAATTGTCCGGGACCAAAAGTACCTGTCATTGCTACAACAGCTGTTGCTCCGGTAATAACACTCAATGGAACCGTTTTGACAAGCAGTTCACCCACCGGCAACCAATGGTACTTGAACGATACTGCAATAGCGGGTGCAACTGGTCAAACAGATACGGTGACGGGTCCGGGTGCTTACAAAACGATTGTCACCGACAGTCTCGGCTGTCCGCTTGAATCAAATACAATCAGTTATTCGCTCGGAAATGATATAGGCCTTAAGGTTGGACCCAATCCGAACAATGGAACATTCACTGTGCGTTTTTATGTTGGTACGACGAGCAATGTTTCGATTAGCTTATTGAATACACTCGGGCAAAATCTTTATAGCTATTCTTATCCGAATTATTCGGGATCGTTTATAAAGCAGATGTATTTTACCGGATTAAATTATGGTATATATTTCCTCAGGGTTCGAGTGGGAAACAATGACTACGTAAGAAAATTGTTCATCCGACAATAAAGCAGAAACAAAAAAAAGGACGAAATGTCTTTGAAATAAAAAAAACTCTATATTAGCTGATTCGATTGCTTGCTATTCACGGCAAACTTAAGGAGCGGATTCTTGCAATCCGCTCTTTGTTTACCATATAATATCACTAGAATCCTGAATAAAAAACAAAGGAATGGTGCAACCCTGGCAAACCGGAAAGATTATCCGGATTGAAAATGAAACAAAAAATACGAGAAGGTTTTGGATAGAATTGCCTACGCAACAGTCTTTCGATTTCAAACCGGGCCAGTTCGTAACCATAGATCTGCCTATACACGAAAAGCCCAACAAACGCTGGAGAAGCTATTCAATTGCGTCCTGGCCAGATGGGACAAATGTATTCGAACTTGTCATAGTCTTGTTGGAAGGAGGCCTGGGAACGAATTATCTTTTTCACGAAGTGAAGGAAGGCAGTGAATTGACCTTGCGGGGGCCACAGGGTGTATTTGTGCTGCCGGAAAAAATCGATCACGATTTATTTTTCATTTGCACAGGTACCGGCGTAGCTCCTTTTCGCTCAATGGCTCATCATATTTTGAATCACAATATTTCTCACAAGAATATCTACCTGATCTTTGGATGCAGAAAATTGGAAGATGCTTTGTATGAAAAGGAGTTGAAGGCATTAGAAGAAAGGCTTCCCGAATTTCAATACATTCCCACCTACTCTAGAGAAGTTCCGGAGAATGCCAAACATCTCATTCGAACGGGTTATGTTCACGCAGTTTATGAAGAGATTTGTAACAATGGAAAGAAGACTGGTCCTGATAACACTCCTCAATTACAACCTGCGCAATTCTATTTATGTGGTTGGAAAAACATGATCGATGAAGCTAAACATCGCATTCAGGCGCTGGGATATGACAGGAAATCAATTCACCAGGAATTGTACGGCTAAATTTCTATTTGCCGCCGGCAGATTGCTTTTGCAAATTTTCTTTACTCAATAATTTCTTTCTTAGGGAAATATCTGGAAACTTGGTTCTGGGGGCTTCTTCTTTGATCGCGGTTTTCATTGCAATGACCGGTATTTGAATGTCCTGCAGTTTCGATTCAATATTTGTATTCTCTTTTTCGAGATCCAGAATGTGGGCGTAGTTATTTAATATTTCCCTTTCTAAATGTTCGATTTTTATCCGCATTTTTGCGACCTGCACGCTCCTCAAAGCTAATCCTACCAAAATAGCTCCAATTAAAACCAACCCGAGAACAACGATGTTAAGAGAAACCTCAAGCGTAAACATGATAAAGTAGTTAGTTTAAAATATTGAAAAGAATGAACCTACTTCCATTTGGTACTTTGTTTGGAGGACGTCAGAAGCCCTGGCTGTTGGTCATAAGATATTCTCAATCACACCCAAATGTAAGGGAGTCTTTTGAATAATTTTTAGAAAATTTGCTTTTCTACAATTTCTTTTATCCGGCTAATTTCAATGCGATCCTGTTGCATTGAATCACGATATCGGATAGTGACTGTTCCATCCTCCTTCGACTGCTGGTCGACAGTTACACAGAATGGTGTTCCAATCGCGTCCATGCGTCTGTAGCGCTTACCAATTGTATCTTTTTCTTCATAGAAGCACCGAAACCAGGGCTTACATTGATCCATGATCTGCCTGGCGATCTCGGGAAGTCCGTCTTTTTTGACCAGGGGCAGTATGGCCAGTTTGATTGGTGCCAGTCTTGGGGGAATGGCCAGCACAACCCGGCTATCCTGTTTGTCCGCAGTGCTCAGGTCTTCTTCGCGATACGCCTCGCTCAAAACCATTAACACTGTTCTGTCAAGACCGATAGACGTTTCAATTACATAAGGTATATAATTCTGGTTAATCTCTGAGTCAAAATACTGCATTTTCTTTTTGCTGTATTGTTGATGATTCCGAAGATCAAAATCTGTTCTCGAATGTATTCCCTCAACTTCCTTAAATCCGATCGGGAATTCATATTCGATATCACATGCCGCATCCGCGTAGTGTGCTAATTTAACGTGATCATGAAAGCGAAATTTTTCAGGGCCAATACCGAGACTCTGATGCCATTTCATTCTTTCGGCTTTCCAGAATGCATACCATTCCTTTTGCGTGCCAGGCCGGATAAAATACTGCATTTCCATTTGTTCAAATTCTCTCATGCGGAAAATGAACTGGCGTGCCACAATCTCATTCCTGAAGGCTTTGCCTACTTGTGCAATGCCGAATGGAATTTTTAGGCGGCTAGTTTTTTGGACATTCAGAAAATTGACAAAGATTCCCTGCGCCGTTTCGGGTCGCAGGTATATTTCATTTGCCTCTTCGGTTACGCTACCCAGTTGGGTGGAAAACATTAGATTGAACTGACGGATGTCAGTCCAATGTGCCGTTCCACTCACGCTGCATTTGATCTTATTTTGTTCGATTAATTGTTTCAGGCCCTCATAATCACTAGCCGCCAGCAGGCGGTCCATCTCTTCCAATAATTTTTTTGCCCTGTCAGATTCACCTTTTTCTTCCAATTCTTCCGCAAAGTTTTCAATCAGGTGATCAACCCGATATCTTTTCTTGCTGTCTTTATTATCGATCATCGGATCGCTGAAATTATCGACATGGCCAGAAGCTTTCCATGTAGTGGGATGCATGAATATTGCTGCATCAATGCCGACAATATTCTCATGCATTTGGGTCATGCTCTTCCACCAATAGTCCTTGATATTCTTTTTTAATTCACTCCCCCACTCTCCATAATCATATACCGCACTCAGGCCATCATAGATCTCGCTGGACGGGAAAATATATCCGTATTCCTTGCAATGTGAAATGATCGCCTGAAATTTCTTATTGTCATTTGCCATAGTGGCGGCAAAGATAGTTGTTGACATGGATTTCAGTGCAATTTTTAGTACTCAGGTTTCAAGCAAAGGTGCAAGGATTCCCGCGTACTGTCTTTACGCCGTTACGCCTCCATTGCGCATTTGCGTGAAACAACTGTTGTAATTGTATATTTGGCGAACCAACGCTGACAGAAATGCACAAAAGCATTCAATTCAAACCAAAAAATCCTTCACTTCTCGAGAAATTCGGAATTTATTACCTGCGCATATTCAGGAAGAAAGATCTGAGCCATCGTGTCTTTGATCTCTCGGATGAGGAACTAAGCAAAAGGATGAACAGGATTTCGAACAAAGGCATCTTTTTGTCTGCCCTGGTCGGAATTATATGCGTTTGGCCCATTGTCTATGTCGATCTGCTAAAAGCGAATGAGCCCTGGTACTTGCATTATAGCTGGGTGATAGGAGTAACGGTTGTTGCCAGTCTCATTGAATTTTATTTTTTATTTCTGATCGCGTTGAAAGTGGTGCATAATGTGAGTGAGTTGATCAATATGAGAGCAAACAAAAAAGAATTTCTCCAAAGTGGACCGTTCAGCATTACAAATATTCTTGCAAGAACTGCCTTGGAAATCCCCGATCCTGAATTACACATTTTAGGCATTGATCCATTTAAACGTATCTCAAAAAAGAACCTCCTTATACTTGGATTGTTATATAAATTCAAGATAGCCCTGACCAATATTGTATTGAAATTCCTTCTGCGAACCTTCGTGGGAAAAACGATCGCCGGTATTTCTATTAACTATATCGCGCTACCGGTGGAGTGTTTTTGGAATGCAGTTGTGATCCGGCGAGTGGTGAAAGAAGCCAGACTTCGCATGTTTGGCTTCGCCTTGTGCAACTATATAGCAGACGAGGTAATACATGACGGGGTGCTGGATCAGCTTTCCAGTGAAGCAGTCGACGGATGTATGAGAGCCATCGGAAATGCAGTGGTGATGGCTCAAAATTATCATCCTAACATGATTATCCTGTTATTGAGATTCGAGCACCTGCTGCACGTTAACCATGCCCGCCATTACGACGACTGGAATCTTTTCCTGGCAACACTTCAGAAGGTGAGTGAAAAAGAAAGAAACCTGATCCTCGATGTCTTCACTATCGCTGCCTCATTTGATGGACGGATATCAAGGCTGGAAGCTAAAAATATCAAAGACGCTTATGGCGAATATTACGAACTCTATCTGCCCAGGCTTGAGCAGTTGACTCATCATCTTCGGTCGGGAGAGCTACACGCAGCGGCTGACCTCTGCAAAATTGACTTCACCGCAGGATAACATTCAAAGCTTTTCATTATCACGATGCCGCATCGAGTCCCGCATATTTTTTTTCTCAAAATTTTTGACGAGCGCATCGCTCAGGTCAACGCCAGTTTGATTGGCGATACAGATTAGCACCCACAGCACATCTGCCAACTCATCAGCCAGGTTCTTCTCCTTATCGGAGTCCTTAAAGGATTGATCACCATACAAACGACTTATCAGCCTGGCTACTTCTCCCACTTCTTCAGTGAGGATGGCCATATTTGTCAATTCGCTGAAATATCGGACACCAGTTGTTTTGATCCACTGATCGACCCTGGCCTGGGCATCGCGGATGGAGATTTCATTCGGAGACATGAGGAAATATTGTAAAACAAATATGCGGATAAATCGGATACAACGCGAAGGGTGCGTCTTTGCATGAAATATCAGTCTCCAACCTGAATTTCGCCGACCAAATACGTCACAGCATGCCCACTCATCAGTACTCGTTTCCCAACCAATTCACATTCGAGCAAACCTTTTCTCGCTGATAGTTGAACGGCGGTCAAAGACGACTTTCCCAATTTTTCTGCCCAATAAGGTACCAGCACAGTATGAGCGGAGCCTGTTACAGGGTCTTCATCTATTCCTGATTGCGGAAAGAACCCCCTGGAAACAAAATCCACTCTGTCGCCTTTCGCGGTTACTATCAGCCCCCGTGAATTTAGCTGGGCAATCTTCTGAAAATCGGGAGCGAGATCTTCTATCTGCTTTTGATTTTCCAATACCACCATGTAATCAAAAGTAGATATATAGACCTCCTTTGGTTTTATGCCGAGGCCCTGTTCAAATAGAGGAAGGAATTCCGTGGGACTGGGTCTGTTCACCGGAAAGTCAAGAGTGATCATACCATTGGATTTTGTCCTGGAAACATACAATGGTCCGCTTTTCGAATGAAAAATCAGCTGGTCTCTCGTATATCCCAGGTGGTTGTAAAAGACATGAGCAGAAGCCAGCGTGGCATGTCCGCAAAGATCTACTTCTACTTCAGGGGTAAACCAACGAATTTCATAATCCTGACCTTTGGGAACGAGAAAAGCTGTTTCAGACAAATTATGTTGAGCAGCCATTTTTTGCATGAGACTATCCTGGATCCAGGCAGACAAAGGCACAATTGCTGCAGGATTGCCGCCAAACTTGTCCTTCGTAAAAGCGTTCACCACATAGATTTTCATATCGTAAAATTTTGAGAGTAAAATTGACGGAAAACTTTTATTTAAAACAGATTCAGTTTTTAAAAAATGAACTAGATCAGATTGTTTCACGCCGTCTTATTCCTTATTCTTAGTATCAAACACGATAGTTACGGGACCATCATTGAGCAAGGCTACCTTCATATCTGCACCAAATTCTCCGCTGTAAACAGTTTTTCCCAAATCGGCGTTCAATTGTTGAATCATTTTTTCATATAGCGGAATGGCGACAGGCGGCTTACTGGCACGTATATACGAGGGGCGATTCCCTTTTTTTGTTGAAGCATGGAGGGTAAATTGGCTGATAAGCAGGATATCGCCACCGGTTTCCAGCAAAGAAATGTTCATCACACCCCCTGCATCATTAAAAATGCGCAGTTGCACAATCTTGCCGCTCAACCATTTGATATCCTCTTCCGAATCGGCGTCTTCAATACCCAGCAAAACCAACAATCCTGGTCCAATGGCTGATTTTATGCGACCATCGATCGTTACGCTGGCTTCGCTGACTCTTTGGATCACGGCGCGCATTTTAATCTCAGTATTTTAGTTTGTAATTTTATTCAATGAAGTTAGATGTTTCCAAAGAGATTTTATTTAAGACGGCACGCAGTGGCGGAAAGGGCGGCCAGAACGTAAACAAGGTTGAAACAATGGTTGAAGGGTATTTCAACATTGCCGGCTCCCAACTGCTGACAGCAGATCAAAAAATGATCATCGCTGAAAAGCTGGTCAATAAGATCAATGGTGAAGGTTTTTTGCAAATTCGATCGCAGGTTCATCGGTCTCAATTGGAAAACAAGGAAGAGGTAATTAAAAAGATGAATGCCTTGTTGTCGCAGACTCTCATCAAAAGGAAAAAAAGAATTGCTACCAGACCTTCCGCAGTTTCCAAAGAAAAAAGAATTGATTCGAAAAAAAAGAATGCCCAAATCAAAGAATCCAGAAAGAAGTTGAGGAGTTTTGATTTGTAAGCGCTTCCTATGAAGACTTTCCGCCATCACCATATTATTCTGCTTTCAATGGGCGTGCTCCTCCTTTTCGGTTCGTTCACCCATAAAAATCTGAGGCTGGATGCCAGGAATAACGGAGAATTAAAAATCCATTTTTCTGCCTATTCAAATCAATCACCCCTTATTATCGGCAAGACCTATTCCAATTCTTTTCAGGAGAAATTCACTATAGATCGATTCAGGTTTTATGTCGGAGGAATTAGATTATTTTCAGGCGATGCCGGTGCAGAGTCAGGCATTAGTGCCGATGATTATTTTCTTTTCGACCTGGCTGATTCTGCATCGGAAGAAATAACTATATCATCGAAAGCTGGAACTTACAATGGCATCGAATTCTTATTTGGAGTGGATAGTATACACAATACCGGGGGAGCACAAGCAGGCGCTCTGGATCCGCGAAGAGGAATGTTTTGGACATGGAATTCCGGTTATGTTATCCTCAAACTTGAAGGTACTTCTCCTTTGTCAAATCTTCCGGGTCACGCCATTGAATATCATGTCGGAGGATACAGAAGACCAAATAATGTTTCACAAATTGTCAGTCTTGCGTTTCAGAAAGGAAAAGAATTAAAAATCGAATCTGGTATGAAAAATCAGGTGAATGTACATGTGAACGTTGACAAGCTGTTTAATGGACTCACCTCCATTCACATAAACGCAACCCCCTCCTGTAATACACCTGGGCCATTGGCAAAGATGATTGCTGACAATTGCAAACAAATGTTTTCTCTTGACCGATCAATTGAAACCCGTTGAAAATTTTGCTAGTCATATTATTTATTAGTAGCGCCTGGCTTCAATTTTCATTTCTGACGAAAACAAAAAAAGAAGATCGTGCGTCTCTTATTGGGACTCCCATTCGGTTTGTTGTCCCTAAAGGCTTCCCACAACCCGTTTATCAATTCAAAAACAATACGCTAACCAAAGAGGGATTCGAATTAGGCCGGTTCTTATTTTATGACGGAAAATTGTCGAGGGACGGGAATTTTCCATGTGCTTCCTGCCACCAGCAGTTCGCAGCATTCGCCACCTTTGAACACAGGCTGAGCCATGGCTATAATAATCAATTTAGCTACCGGAATGCACCTGGATTGTTTAACGTAGCATGGGAAAAAGAACTGCACTGGGATGGTGGGATTAATCATATAGAAATTCAACCTTTGGCGCCGATTACAAATCCACATGAAATGGCAGAGGACCTGGATGATATAATTCGCAAATTGAAGAAGGATTCAACCTACCACAAATTATTTAAGGCCGCTTACGGCGATCCGGGAATAAATTCTCAAAGAATCCTAAGGGCATTGGCACAGTTTACAGCATCGCTGGTTTCTGCCAACTCAAAATATGATCGGGTTATGCGTGGAGAAGACAGCTTTAGCAGCTATGAGCAGCCAGGATACCAAATCTTTCAACAAAAATGTTCAAGCTGTCATAGAGAACCACTATTCACGGATCTCAGTTACAGGAACACCGGCATTTCGGTCGATTCTGCTTTGCTGGATTATGGTCGAATGCGAATTACTGGCAACAAGACAGATTCTTTGAAATTTAAAGTGCCCAGTTTGCGAAATGTTTTTCTTACAGGTCCGTACGGGCATGATGGTAGATTTCCAACAATTTCCAGCATGTTAGACCACTATAATTCAGGGGTAATTAATAGCCTAACGCTGGATCCTCTCTTGAAACACGGAATCCCTCTTTCAAATGACGACAAGTTTTACCTCATTGCGTTTTTGGGCACTTTGACAGACACCAGTTTTGTCAATGATAAAAGATTTTCTGCGCCGGAATCAGTAGGGGAGGTGAAATAAAAAAGCGGGGGAGGTTCTCATAACCCACCCCGCCATTGCAACCTCTGGCTGATCCGAATGTAACCGTCCTTTGTCCAATCAGGTGCCTGCCTGTTATAAATAACAGGTAAATATTTTCATCAATTAACAATTAAGGTGAAGGGTTTAGGGGGTAAAAATCTAATCGACTCATATTAGACTCCATAAAAGAAAAATCAGGAACAAAAAGCCGGAACATAATCCGAAAATATTTTTCCCATCTATTCCAATGAATCAAATCATTAAAAGAAAGGGTACGGGGAGAAAACCCCGGTGAGAAAATGGCCGGTGAAATTGAAAGAAGTGCGCAGTCTTCCGTCAGCATGACCGACACAGGCAGAGCAGTGCGGGTAAGGGTTTTTCTCCGGGCGTGGGCCGCAGGAATGGCGGCCAAAGGAGGGAGGACAATATGGTACAAAATTTCATAATGACAGGTTTAATGATTCATGGATCTGATCTATTGTTGCGTCCTTCGAAAGCTGTACGAACAACCACAATGCAAAAATGCGGTTTGCAAAGTCCCTATCCAAGAGCAGTGTTACCTGAAACGAGCAGGTATTAATACCTGATTTTTTACAGCATAATTACTCTTATAAACAAGACAACTAACTCCTATTTTGTTATTTATTCTTAACGCTAAATCACTATGTATGAAACCAAACCAAGTAGTCAGGCTTTCGTTAATGCTTATTGTTTCCTTTTTTCTTATCACAGGATGTAATCAGCAAACAGGTGGTGGGGGTATTTCGGTAAATGAGGACAGTGTTCGGGCGCATATTCTTCCGATTAAGGAAGCTATCGAGTACACGACAAGATTCAGGTCCACCAGGGATACTTTCTATAGGCAGGTGCCCATTCTGGAGCACGCGCTGAACCTGGGCAGAGCAGAGGCTTTTAATCGTGATGCCGTAGCTATCTTATTGAATCAAAAAGATTCTTCCGGGGCAGAGGCTGCCGGAATACGCATTTATTATGGTCTCGATCAGGGTGGCCAGGTGCGCATGGTACTTGTTCCATACGATGCACACGGAAACGATATAATCAATCAGCTCATCACAAATAAGGCTGTTCACATTCCCGGAATACGGTCTGCCAATGCATTCTCAAGCGAGGGACAAACAGTCGAAAATGGACAGCGGTGTCCGACTCTTTGTGCTAACGGAAGCAGCGGGCTTTAAATGGTAACTTAAAACCGGAAATGGAGCATATGGTGACTTTTGTAATAAGCCAGTCTATCTTAATTCCGATCATCGTTGGTCTTTTCAGGCTTCGGATCATCTGGCCGGGCTACTGGCCGTTCTTTATCGATTTGATAGCGGGGATTGCGACAGAGATCATCAGCTTCATCATGATTCAGCATCACAGTTCAAATGCTGTCCCGACAAATATTTTTGTATTGGTCGAATGGCTTCTGGTAGTATATCAATTTCATCTCTGGGGATTTCTAAAAAAAAGGAAAAACATTTTTCTGCTTCTTTGGTCGATTCCGGTTCTGATATGGATCATCGAGAATCTCGTGTTCAAAAGAATTACAACGTTCAGCCCGTATTTCAGAATACTATATGCGTTCCTGATCACATTGATGAGCATCACGGAAATCAATTTTAAGATTATAAACGACGACAGAAACCTTTTCAGAAATCCCAGATTTATCATTTGCATTGGCTTCATACTTTTTTATGTATACCAGATACTCTATGAATGGGCATACCAGCTAAGTGTTTTCCAGGAGCCTACAGGCTTCACCAACACGATCATCTCGCTGTTTGCTTATATGAATGCCCTGACCAATATTATATTCGGGATAGCATTTTTGTTTGTACCGGCACAAAAGGAATATAAAATGGAATAGTGGCATTTAAAAATTAAAAACATCAATATGCAACATCAGCCGACGGGTTTTTTTAACCACCGAGGGCACAGAGGGCCACATGGAAACACCGAGGCACTCAACTGTCAGACAGCCTCCGCGTTTCTCTGTGGCCCTCTGCATCCTCTGACGTTAAGAAGAATATTTACCCCAATGTTGTCGTTTGAAAAACAAACTCAAACTTACAAAAGGCTCGCCAATCCTTCATGCAAAACCAAATCATTTATATCACAGTCATATTCGCAATCCTGATCACGGTGATCATCATTTATTTCTTCGCATCGATCATCCGGTATCACAGGCGATATATGAAATTGCAGCGGGAGCGGATTCTGATTGAAATCACCATCCAGGAAAATGAAAGGAAGCGAATAGCAAATGATCTCCATGACAGCCTGGGACCATTGTTATCAGCCGTGAAACTGAATATTAACAGCATTGAAGTGCAACCACAGGATGAACCGATTTTGGAACGGGCAGGCAAATCTTTAGATGAGATCATCGCCAGCATGCGCCAGATATCTTATGAGCTCTTACCCAATACCCTCGAACGCAAAGGCCTGACGGAAGCGGTACGCGAATTTATCGGGCATGTCAGTAACAAAAAGAACATTAAAATTGATTTGTACGTCGTGAAAGATGTCCACGTTCCTAAGGAAAAAGAAATTCATATTTTCCGCATGATCCAGGAGATCATTCACAATACTATCAAACATGCCCATGCGAAGAACCTTGATATAGGACTGAGTGAGGAAGACAAGAGTATCCTTCTGCTCGCAAAAGATGATGGTGTCGGATTCGATGTTGAAAAGGAAAAGGAGCGATCCGGCGGGTTCGGATTGAAAAGTCTCGAGAGCCGTTGCGAGATCTTGCAAGGCGTGCTCACGCTCGAATCAAAAATCGGCTTCGGCACTAATTATTTTGTAAAAATTCCAATCGATTAAGTTAATTTTGAAAGCTGCCTCATCAGGTGCGAAGGGCGTGTGGCAATATCAGGACTACGCTATTATTGCCAGTGATAAATTCTTCATTTTATCTATTGGAAGTGAAATACAATATCAACCTGGTAATTGCCGATGACCACGAAATTTTC
>PSRA01000126.1 GCA_003175695.1 Bacteroidota bacterium
CTCAACTACTTTAATCTCGATTACACTGCTCCGGCGCGTGACAGTAATTTTTCTTTTAATTCCTATCTGTCAGATTGCCCATGGAATTCGGAAAACCTTCTTTTGTATTTACATGTCTGCGCAAAAAAAGCAGATATTGAAAAAATCCCGGCAGCGAATTTGGTTTTCCTCATTGACGTATCCGGTTCCATGGATCTTCCCAACCGATTGCCTTTGCTTAAATCCGCATTTAAATTGCTGGTCAAAAACTTGCGTGAAAAAGATACTGTGTCCATTGTCGTCTATGGGAGTACGGTTGGTGTATGGATGCCGCCCACTTCAGGTGGTGAAAAGCAAAAAATCCTTAAATCCATTGAGGAATTGGAGCCCGGTGGTGCAACACCTGGTGAAGCAGGAATCCGTGCCGCCTACCGCGTGGCAAAAAGCCAATTCGTGAAGGGTGGCAACAATCGCATCATCCTTGCTACTGACGGAGATTTTAATGTCGGTCAAAGCACGGAAGAAGATCTGGAGGGATTAATCTCTATGTACCGGCAAACAGGCATTTATTTAACCTGCCTCGGTGTAGGAATGGGTAATTATAAGGATTCGAAATTGGAGGTTTTAGCGAGAAGGGGTAATGGAAATTTCGCTTACCTCGATGATGAAAAAGAAGGCGAGAAAGTGTTGATGCGAGAATTCACACAAACAATTTATGCGGTAGCAAATGATGCAAATTTGAATATTAGTTTCAATCCCCACGTTGTAGGTGATTATCGCCTTATTGGATTTGATAACAAATTAAAGGCGTTAGCCGATACATCGAATGAAATCCAGGGAGGTGAAATTGGATCGGGGCATTCATTGCTGGCGATATTTGAAATTCATCCCGTAGTATCCGATTTGGAATCTATATTTCCAGGCAAAAAAGGATTTGCCAAAGCTTGCCTGAATTATAAACTTCCAAATGATTCTTTGCGCAAGCAGTCATTCTATGATTGCCCCTTCAAAATTACTCCATTCAATGAATTACCAAAAAGCTATCGTTTCGCTGCATCTGCAGTTATGTTTGGCGGTTTGTTAAAGAAATCGAGATTCCTGAAAAACATCAGCTGGGATGATCTCATAGATCTGGCAAATCAGTCCTACGATCCAGAGGACGTGGCTCAAAAAGAGTTTATCACACTTGCAGAAAAGGCCAAAAAGATCTATGCAAAAGAAAAGAAGAAAAGAAAGTTAGTCACGGAGCTAAATTAGTTGACCGTTGTCAATTTTAAATTTAGAAGGGCTAAAAAATGATCCGACACCAAGCCATTTTTATTGCATGTCCGAAAATAGCAAATAACAATGCTGCGAGAAGATATCCTGCGAAAAAGAAACTGATGAGAAGAGAAAGTGATGGAGTTTCTCGCTCCTTAAGAATTTGGGTGTAGAGTTTTTTCATAGACTGCAATTCTGGGGCTTCCACATTATAATCTGATACTAAAACTTTAATTAAGATTTTTTATTGCGTCCTGCAATCTCCAGGGGCGTGCGCTTCGGGAAACAATAAGTTAGACGGCAACAAAGCTCTTTTCGGAAACAGCAACTCGTGGATTTAACATTCAATTGGCTAATAACTGCCTACCCCTAATCGTTTATATACGTATGTATATGATAGTCATCTCCAATTGACACTCTGCCAGAATTGCAACCAGCTGTTTATACCTCTTTTAACGACTTCCCACGACTAACATAAGGTATTGAGGATCATAAATGTTATAGAAACGTTATAACCAAAAATACATTAAACTTCGAGTCCAATTTTTGATCTAACTATTTCAAGATAAGTACCTAAAAAAACAAATTATGAAACGATTATTCATCATATTGTTGTCCCTGGGTTTAGTCAGTGCCGCATCCGCACAAAGAAGTCACCTGAGCATGGGTGGCGGCGGCGGATATCATTACTATGTTAGACCCCATGTATCGGTGGTATATGGTGGTTATGCCCCGTTTTATCCATACTATGGATTTGGATATGGATATTCCCCTTTTGGTTATGCTCCCTTTGGATATTACCCCTATGTTCCTTATGGTTGTTACAACAGACCGTCCAAATTGACGATGGAAATTGAAGGTATCAAGAGTGATTATCGGGACAAGATCTCTTCGGCCAGACACGACAAAGGCCTGACTCATGATCAAAGAAAGGAAAAGGTCCATGAGCTGAAACTCGAGCGCGATCAGCTGATCGCCGACACGAAGAGCAATTATTACAAGTCAAAGAATTAAAGAATTATTTTCACGGACGGTAAATCTGAAGAGGCAGTTTCAAATTTTGAAACAGCCTCTTTTATTAAGTGCATCACGCAAAGAGTGCTGAGGATTTAACAGTTGATAGTTGCCGATTGTTATCCTTTAGAAATTAGACTATCAACCGGCAGCCGTCAATTGTAAACTTCAATCATTGACTATCCATTTTCAATTCCTTAAATACATCGTTAATTACTGAGAGATCAGCATCAGTATCATACGTCATCCGAATAATCAAATCAACGCATCCGAAATTTTTGATACCAAAAATCCTGTTTTCCGCAACTCCTGATTTGGTGGTTGAATGAAGTAAAATGTATTTGTAGTTCAGATCACCTAATTTTCCTTCTTTGATTTCGGCCTCCTTATTCTGCTGGCGGGTAAGTTTTTTGTAGAATGCTTTTAAGAAGTTGTCCTCTCCTGATGTATCAGCATATGCAACTCTTAAAGACACTGTATAATTTTGCTGAATTTCGTTCCCGGATAGAACGACGTCGGCCGTATCCTGCAATTTGGCTAGACTCAATACTGTCAGTGCGTACTCCACCGGAAGAGGTTTTATTTGCCCGATATCCACAGTCGGGCCCGCATCCGGAGCATTGTCAAATAACACGGAACTCATTTTCGAGTAATCGGAACCGATACGAAGATATTTTTTTTCTGTTGCAGGATAATCGAATAGGTACCAACCCTCCGGCAATTGCATATTCAATTTGAAACTCTTGTTCCGATAGACCCAATGATCACTTATTACCCCGAGGTTGATGCTGGAATCATCACAGTTCTGAGCCATTGAATCTGTGCAGAAAAAAGAAATAGCGACAGATAAGAAGAATGCGGAAAAAAAATGTTTCATAGAAATATTATGTTGACCGAAAATAATAGTTAATGGCGATCCGCAAAATATACCAGGTAATTAAATTATTGTGTAAGAGTACTGTATCTTTAAAATCCTGCTCCCTTTGTCAATGTCCTGATCCTGCACAAATACGAATTCGCGGTTATATATAAGGTTGAGCCATCATCGCCCCAGGCACAATTGGCAGTTTGTTGAGTTGTCTCAAGTCTTCCCAATAATTTACCTTCAGGCGAAATAATGAGAATGCCGGAAGCCCCGGTTGAAAATAAATTCCCTTTATTATCCACCTTCATTCCATCAGGCGCACCTTTTAATCCTTGCTTTACAAATGACGTCGCATCAAAAAACAATTTGCCAGTCCCCAGGTTACCATCGGCATTGACAGGATATGCCATAATAATCGCTTTGTCGGGGTCCGACTGACCAACATAAAGAATTTTTTCATCCGGAGAAAATGCGAGACCATTGGGAAGCAGGTTGCTGATCAGCAACGTTACAGCTCCGTTTGTAGATAACCGGTAGACACCTGTTACCTTGGTTTCTCTTAAAGTGTCTTTCTCCCCTTTGGGAAGGCCATAAAAAGGATCAGTAAAATAATAATCTCCATTGGAGCGCTGAATGATATCGTTGGGACTGTTAAACCTTTTACCCTGGTAATTATCGGTCAGGGTTCTTTTTCCACCCATACTCAAAGGCATGGAACTGATGCGTCTGTCACCATGCTCGCAGGCAACCAGCTGACCTTGTTTGTTAATGATCAAACCATTGCTTCCGGGTTCATGACTATAAGGCAATCTGCCTGTGTAACCGGAGGGTTTCAAAAAAACAGAGAGACCTTCCCCCTCTTTCCATTTGTAGATGGTATTGTTGGGGATATCAGAAAAAAGAACATAGCTGCTATCTTTTACCCAAACCGGTCCTTCCGACCACGCGAATCCGTCGGCAATGATCTCAATCACTGTTTCTTTACCAATTAATTTATCGAGTGCGGGATCAAGACGGACAATTTGACCAATGGTTCTTACTTGACAAAAACCAGTTTGATTGAAATTGATGAGAAGAGAAACTGACAGTAGCAGCATCAAATATAGTCTGGATTTCATAACTGCAATTGATGGTAAACGTAAAACAAATAGTGTATACAAATATAACGGATCAATAGATAAGGCCTCCGCCGACTCCTTCCAATCTAAAAAAAATTTCGGTAGTATTGCCAAGCGCTGAGTCTAAAAAGAAAAAACCAGCAAGTTCAAAGAGAAATGCGAAAAAAGAATAAAAAATTGCGTCGAAGGAAATTGGCGGAGAGAGTTGGCCCGAAAAATATCCAGTGATATTAGTTTCGCTATCTAAAACCCCACACCTTTGGTCAATGTTTTTATCCTGCACAAATACTCACTTGCTGTAATATATAGGGTCGATCCATCATCGCCCCAGGCGCAATTGGCAGTTGGTTGAGTTGTTTCAAGCTTACCTAATAATTTACCTTCCGGCGAAATAACAAGAATACCAGAAGGTCCTGCTGTAAATAAATTCCCTTTTTTATCCACCTTCATCCCGTCTGGCGAATCCGGCGCACCCTTCTTTGCTAGCCTTATCAATGGTGCGGCATCGAAAAACAACTTGCCCTTTCCAAGGTTGCCATCCGAATTAACCGGATATGCCATGATTAGAGGTTTGTTTGGGTCGGACTGGCCAACATATAAAATCTTTTCATCGGGAGAAAATGCAAGCCCATTTGGTAGCAGGTTGCTGATCAGCAATGTAACATTTCCGTCTGTAGATAACCGGTAGACACCTGAAATCTTATCGTTCGACGTGTCCTTTTCTTCAGGAAGACCATAATAAGGATCAGTAAAATAATAATCTCCGCTGGACCGTTGGATGATGTCGTTCGGGCTATTAAACCTTTTGCTCTGGTAATTATCTGCCAAAGTTCTTTTTCCTCCCAGGCTCAGAGGCATTGAACT
>PSRA01000037.1 GCA_003175695.1 Bacteroidota bacterium
AGATGGCGATACCCTGGTCAGGACCACAAGAAATAATCCAGATACCATCGTTCACCAGTATGGAAGTACCGGTACGTTCCAGGCCTGCCTGGTTGCCTATAACGAAGTTGGCTGTACAGACACCGCCTGTGCTCCTATTCAAGCCCTGATCAATCCCCTGCTGGATGTTCCCAATGCATTCACGCCTGGAAGATTTGGACAGAATAGCATCATCCGGGTGAAAGGATTCGGTATTGCCAATATGACTTTCAGGATTTACAACAGGTGGGGGCAAAAAGTATTTGAATCCAATAATCCGGATTATGGATGGGATGGTAATTTTAATGGAAAACCGCAGCCCATGGACGTGTATGCATATACCCTCGATGCCGTCTTCTTTGATGGGAAAAAAACAACCAGGACCGGAGATATAACGTTAATTAGATAAGAAATGTAACTTTGAACAAGAAACTTTGTGTATGTTGAACCCGATGAAAAAATTGATCATTCTCAGTGCATGCAGCGCGATTGCATTCAGCATAAACGCACAGGATCTCCATTTTTCACAATGGTTTAATTCTCCTCTCACAACTAATCCTGCTAATACAGGATTTATACCTGATGCAGATTATAGACTGGGCGCTAATTACAGGAATCAATGGTCTTCTGTTATGTCTGTTCCTTATCAGACAATGAGCATTTTCGGAGATGCCCAGGTTTTCAGGAGCCGCATCCAATCAGGATGGTTGGGTTTGGGCGGCGTGATATTACATGACGTTGCAGGGTCTGGAAGCCTTACTACTACCCGAGTATATGGCTCGATTGCTTATCATCAGATGTTGGGTTATTCGAGTTTGCTGACGGCAGGATTTAATGTAGGGTGGGTGAACAAGAATATCAATCGATCTGATCTCAAATTCCCCGATCAGTTTGATGGAAAGTTTTTTGATAATTCAATTCCTTCAAATGTTTACATGGATCGCAACAGCATCAATTATTTCGATATGCAGGTTGGTATGAATTATGCTTATTTCCCGAATTCCAAAACATATGTCAATGCAGGATTTTCGGTGCAGCACATCAACCAGGCCAGGGAGTCTTTTTTCAAAAGCGATCCTCCGGGTTTCGACAGCCGGATCCCAGCCCGCTACATTGGCTTTATGAATGGAAGTTTTAAGGTGAACAATCTTGTGATTTTAAATCCAATGGGATATTACACCAACCAGGCCGGGTCCTCAGAACTGGTTGGTGGTTTGAACTTGCAGTATAACCTGTCCGGAGATGGAGAGCAGCAATTGGTCGGTGGCTTGTATTATCGCTTAGGCGATGCCGTTATACCCATGGTTGGATTTATTTACAAGAATATAAGACTTATGTTCACCTACGACGTGACTACTTCGTCATTGAGCAAATATAACGGAAACAGGGGTGCCTGGGAATTTGCACTCATTCAACAAGGCTTCTACACTCAGTATAATGGCAACCGTCATGAGTCACTCTGCCCGGATTTCAAAAGATGATAATGGTCGGCGCTTGGTCGGCTAACCTTCGGAAAAGAAAGCCTGATTAAAATCATGATTTTTTCGCCAATCGCATTTCGTCAAATCAGGGGTATGTGCGATTTTTGCAAAAACCAAAAACGAGGATGCCGGGATCGAAAACTCCGCTAAACAGGCAACATATTGAATCTTTCAAAAAAATTGCAGGTGAAGATTTCGTATTCCTGGACGAAGAAACATTGCACACCTATGGTCATGATGAAACGGAAGAGTTACTCTATCTTCCCGAAGTAGTCATAAAACCTCGCACGGCGTCAGAAATCAGTGCTATCCTCAAAATTTGCAATAATGACAAGATCCCTGTTACACCCCGGGGAGCCGGAACTGGTTTGAGTGGAGGCGCCTTGCCACAACTGGGGGGCGTATTAATCTCGGTGGAAAGAATGAACACCATCCTCGACATAGACGAAAAAAATCTTCAGGTAACGACAGAACCCGGAGTGATCACGGAGATCCTTCAAAATGCTGTTAGAGAAAAAGGACTTTTTTATCCCCCTGATCCAAGCAGCCGGGGATCCTGCTTTATCGGAGGCAATATTGCTGAAAATAGTGGGGGACCGAAGGCAGTTAAATATGGCGTAGTCAAAGATTATGTGCTAAACCTGGAGATTGTTCTTCCTAATGGAGAAATCATGTGGACGGGAGCGAATGTACTGAAGAATTCCACTGGATATAATTTGACACAGTTGATCGTTGGCAGTGAAGGAACCTTAGCGATCGTGACGAAAATTGTTTTGAAATTGATTCCACTGCCGAAATATGATTTATTGATGCTCGTTCCTTTTCATTCACTGGAAAAAGCCAGTGAAGCAGTGAGTGCCATTTTTCGCGAAGGATTTGTGCCCAGTGGACTTGAGTTAGTCGAAATAGACGCATTGAAAATCGCAAGCCGATTTGTAGACAGCACGATTGTGCCGGTGACGGATGACGTGGCAGCCCACCTGATCATTGAAGTGGATGGCAATCACCCGGATATTCTGGCCAAAGAAATGGAATCCATTGCAGAATTGCTGACTCGTTTCGATGCACAAGAGATTTTCTTTGCAGATGATGCCCAACAAAAGGCAGAACTATGGAAATTGAGAAAACGGGTAGCCGAAGCTGTTAAGAGCAGTGGCTATACCATAGAAGAAGATGCCGTTGTTCCCAGGGCCGCTCTGCCGGATTTGATCAACGGAGTAAAAAAACTCGGAAAGGAATATGATTTTGATGTAGTCTGCTATGGCCATGCAGGAGACGGGAACCTTCATATAAGAATTAAAAAAGAAGGAACAACCAATAGCCTGGATAATCCTGAAATGAAAAAAATCCTTCGGGCTTTATTTACGCTTGTTCACCGACTCAAAGGAACGATTAGTGGAGAACATGGTATCGGCCTGGTGCAAAAAGAATACATGGATATTGTATTCAACGAGAATCAGCTGGACCTGATGCGGCAAATCAAAAAAATTTTTGATCCGAATAATATTCTGAATGCCGGTAAGATAATTGACAACTAATTAACGCATCGTATAAATTTTTTGATACAGATTGCATGGTGACTGAGTAAACCATACCCAACTGCCACCTGCACAAAAACTAAAAAGTCGTATTATGAAAAAAATCTTAGTCCTTGCATGCACGCTGATAATTGTGACAAGCATTAGCCGTGCACAAGATGCCCCACAGGATGCCCCACAAAAAACGGGATTCGACAAATCAAGAATGTTCTTCGGAGGAATGTTTGGTCTGGCATTTGGCACCTACAGCACCGCCATCAATATATCACCGCAGGTGGGATATCATTTTTCCCAGATGTTTGCGGCTGGCGCAGGGATCAACTATGCCTATTACAATTACAAATATTATGATGCTTACGGCAATACCCTACTCCAGCGTGACGTCTTCAGCTATCTTGGTATGAATGTCTTTGGCAGGTTTTATCCTATTCCTTATGCTTTCATCCAGGCGCAGCCCGAGCTCAATTATGTTTGGGGGACGCAGAAATATTATAACCCGGATGGACAAATTAAAATTCCCAGTCAATTTGTTCCTTCCCTGCTCCTGGGTGCAGGGGCAGCCATTCCTACCGGCGGCAGAGGAGCCATTACAATCAGCGTGTTGTATGACGTTATCCAAAATGCATATTCTCCGTACTATCGGCAAGCCATATACGCTTTTGGTTTTAATATAGGTTTTTGAAGAGAAGCGCAGGATGGAATATTTATGAGCCTATCTTGTTGAATACTTCCACGGGCGTGTTACAGAACACCAGTCGCTCTTCCATATTTTCATGCAGGAAACCTTCTTTTTCCACATGCTGAAAATGCTTGAGCATATGATTATAAAATCCGTCGGAATTTAACACGTATATTCTCTTATTATGGATCTTGAGCTGGTTCCAGGTGAGCATTTCAAAAAATTCATCGAGCGTTCCAAATCCGCCCGGAAGAATGATGGCTGCATCGGCGCGGTCATACATCATTTTTTTTCGAACGTGCATATCGGGAACAATCGCGAGTTCGGTTAAGCCCTGGTGTTGGCGCTCCCATTCAATCAGCAGTTCGGGAATTATTCCCATGATCTGACCTTCATGTTCAAGAACAGAGTCGGCCAGGATACCCATGAGACCTGAGCTGCCCCCGCCATACACAAGCTTGAGCTTGAGCATCGCAATCAACTTTCCTAATTCCTTCGCATGTCTTGCGAATACTGGATTATTTCCTGTTTTCGAACCACAAAAGACCGCAACAGACTGGATATTCATAAGATAAGCTACATTCGGAAAATAAAATTGAAATTTTAAGTTTGGATTTCCTAAAGTTAAACCCTTTTTATTTTGTCGCCGGCAGTTCAGACGCCAATGTCCTATGCAAAGAGGTCAGCCAATCAATTGGCATATTTCGGTCAATAGATATTTATTTGTATCATTGAGTCCATGTCCCCCTTTTTGTTGTTTAGCTTCGTGATTGGCTATTTCTTCCTGCTGTTGGCCGTTGCTTACCGCACTTCGCGAAATTCCAACAATGAATCTTTTTTCATTGGCAACCGCAATTCCAATTGGATGCTGGTGGCATTTGGAATGATAGGCACTTCTTTATCGGGTGTCACTTTTGTTTCTGTTCCCGGAACGGTCGGTGATTTTTCCGGAGATTCCTTTAAGGCCTTTGCCTATTTTCAGGTTGTTATTGGCTACTGGATCGGATATTTTATCGTTGCATTCATTCTATTGCCCCTGTATTACCGGCTACAATTGACCTCAATTTACAACTACTTGCAGACACGTTTCGGCCACGTAGCTTATAGAACAGGCGCTCTGTTCTTCATCATATCCAGAACGGTTGGAGCCACAGCAAGATTGTATTTGGTAATCAATGTTCTTCAGGTTTTTATTCTTGACGAGATCGGTGTTCCCTTTGGCATCACGGCTCTTGTGATCCTTCTCATGATCATTCTTTACACATTCGAAGGTGGGGTAAAAACGATCGTTTACACTGATACGTTACAAACGACATTCATGCTCCTGGGCCTGATCGTTTGTATTTTATATATCATTCCTCAACTCGGCGGCTCACAGATCCTTCATTCAATGGATCAAAAAGGATATACGAGTTTATTTAATACTGATTGGCAAAGCAAAGGCTTCTTCCTGAAACAAATTGTAGGTGGCATGTTCATTACAATTGCCATGACAGGATTAGACCAGGAGATGATGCAAAAAAATATCAGCGTGAGGAACCTCCGCGACTCTCAAAAAAATATGATCCTCTTTAGCGGGACCATGGTTTTGGTGAATTTGCTTTTCCTGTTCTTAGGGGGCCTCTTGTATCTCTTTGCTCTCAACCAGGGTGCACAATATTCTCACCACCAATTGTTGCTTAACGGCAAAAATGTGATTGGAGATGATTTGTTTCCCACTATTGCACTGCAATTTCTCCCCAGAGCTATTGGAGTGATTTTTATCATCGGACTGATTTCAGCCTTGTTCCCGAGTGCCGATGGTGCATTGACAGCTCTTACGTCTTCATTTTGTATTGATTTGCTGGACTTGAAAAAAATGGACAGATCGGAGCAACAAAAAAAACGAATACGCATGACTGTTCACATTTGTTTTGCCATTGTATTTCTCATTTGCATTTTGCTGTTCAAATGGATCAACAACAAATCGATTATCAATGTCATTCTTGACCTGGCGGGATACACTTACGGACCTTTGTTAGGGTTATTTGCATTCGGAATTTTTACCAGGAGGAATCTACCGCAAACGGGCGTCATCACCCTGGTTTGTCTGCTTGCTCCACTGCTTTGTTACTTCATTAGCAAAAATGCTGCTCAATGGTTTAATGGTTTTCAAATTGGAATAGAGTTGCTACTGCTAAATGGCTTGTTAACTTTCGTTGGACTCGCCATCCTTTCGAAAAAACAAACAGTTACAAACTAATTTATCGGATCATACGTTATGTATATAGGTGCCATCCAGGATGAAGAGGATGGCACTTCGTATCTTAACCCCAAATTAAAGTGAGTATGAATGATACTATCAGGTTATCGAAACAGCGCAGGTGGGCAGAATCAAAAGCACATTCAAGTTGGCAGATCTTTAAAATAATGGCGGAGTTCGTAGATGGATTTGAAGCTTTGGCGAAAATCGGTCCATGCATTTCCATTTTTGGATCGGCACGTACAAAGCCCGGTGAAGAGTACTATGAATCGGCAGTTGAAATTTCGAAAAGACTGGCTGAAGAAGGATTTGGAATCATTTCCGGAGGTGGTCCAGGCGTCATGGAAGCTGCGAACAAAGGTGCTCAATTGGGCTCCGGAAAATCAGTAGGATTGAATATTGAACTTCCTTTTGAGCAACATCAGAATCCATTTATTGATCGCGATGCGGCCTTGCATTTTGAATATTTCTTCGTTCGCAAAGTTATGTTTACTAAATATTCCCAGGGTTTTGTGATGATGCCCGGCGGGTTTGGAACCATGGACGAATTTTTTGAAGTGGCAACACTTATACAAACGCATAAAATGTCTCCCGTTCCTTTGATTCTCGTTGGTACACAATATTGGTCCGGTTTGGTGGATTGGATGAAAAAGATCATGCATCAATCTACCAACAATATTTCCGAGAGTGATCTGGATCTGCTCAAAATCGCTGACACGGCGGACGAAGTGGCAGAACATATTTTGAGTTTTTATAGTAAGAATTCGTTGAAGCCCAATTTCTAGTCGGTAATCGGGAGTTTCGAGACCCGGTCGACTTAAGGATTGAATGTGTTTATCAAAGCGCGTCCATCCGCCTTTTTATTGGTTCACAACTCTTGCATTTCCAATTTTTGCTCCAGCTGCCGAATCGCGACTCCCGGCTGAAAAAACTATCTTTGCTAAAACAGCTGTCTTGGACATTATCCACCCCCTGGCTACGGCCTATGCTGACCAATACTCCTCTCCGGAAGACACCGTCATGCATGACATTTCACAATTTGCGCAGGGTCATCCCCAGGCACATATGCTGAGCGGCAGGGTGCAAGGCAAATTCCTGGAATTCATTAGCCAGATAATACAACCTTTGCGGATCCTGGAAATAGGTACATTCCTGGGCTATAGTACGCTATGCCTGGCCAAAGGATTGAAACCGGAGGGCAAACTGCACACTATCGAATCGGATGAAGAAGCCGCAGCCATTGCAGATCAAAATTTTGGGCAGGCGAATGCTTCGGAAAAAATAATTTTGCACCTTGGAAATGCGTTAGATATCATTCCCAGGTTAGATGAATTATGGGACCTGGTATTTATTGATGCGGATAAGACTGGCTATCTTGCTTATTATGAACTAGTTTTGCCTAAACTACGGCCGGGTGGCCTGATCATAGCAGACAATGTACTTTTTCATGGGCAGGTATTGACGGACCGGATTAAAGGTAAAAACGCCATAGCGATTCAGGCCTTTAATGAAAAAATACAAACTGATCAAAGAGTGGAGAAGGTTTTGCTAACTGTTAGGGATGGGTTAATGCTTATCCGCAAAAAGTAAAGAAGTTTTTAATGAAGATGAGACTTGTCACAATTTTAATCGCTGCTTTTGTCAGCAGGGCAGTTCCCGCACAAAATCCTGCCGATATTACCAATTACATTAATACGTACAAGGAGATAGCAATTAGTGAGATGCAGCGAACAAATATCCCGGCTTCCATCATTTTAGCCCAGGGAATTCACGAAACCCAGGCCGGAACAAGCGAATTGGTGAAAAAATCTAACAACCATTTCGGGATCAAATGTAAAGATGACTGGAAGGGCTCAGTGGTTTATCATGATGATGATCACAGAGGGGAATGCTTCCGTAGCTATGATAACCCCATGGATTCTTATCGCGATCATTCCGATTTTTTGAAGAACAGTACGCGATATGGATTCTTGTTCAAGCTCAATCCAATGGATTATGAAAGTTGGGCCAAAGGTTTGAAAAAGGCAGGTTATGCGACTAACCCTCGCTATTCACAAATTTTAATTCAGTTGATCACGGATTATAACCTTCAACAATACACTCTGATTGCTATGGGAAAACTTCCCCATGATGATCAGGGACTCGCTTCTTCTAAGACTGGTGATAAGACTTCCGGCGCTGGCAACATACAAACAATGGCATTGTCAAAGCCTCCGGCTGCGGCTTATCCTGAGGGCGAATTCATGATCAATCATACACGCGTGATTTTTGTGAAGTCGGGTTTATCTTTACTTTCAGTATCCGAACAATACGATATTCCTCTTGCAAGACTGGTTGAATTCAATGAACTGAAGAGCCAGGACGTGGTTGAAAAAGATCAGTTGATCTACCTCCAGAGAAAAAGAAAGACAGGCGCTACCGAATTTCATATTGTTCAGCCGGGAGAATGTTTGTATGATATCTGCCAGTCTGAGGGCATCAGGTATGAAAGCGTTTTGGAGTTAAACCTGTTAACCAAGGGTGAAGAGCCTGCTATAGGAGAGAAAATCTTTCTGCAGACTACCTCGCGGACGAAACCGGCCCTACTGGATACAAGAAGCAACCAGGCGGACCAGCCAAAAAGTCCTTCTGTTAATCTTGATGCAAAAACAACCGATGATGCAGCTTTGCCTGGCACCACCGCTGTCACACATATTGTTCAAACGAAAGAAACCTTATATAGCATTGCAAGAAAATATGGTGTTGGAGTTGAGAATATTCAGAAATGGAACAAACTCGATACGGCTAATTTGAAAACTGGACAGGAGCTTATCATTTTTAAAAACTGATATGTCTAAGATCCGTGTGCACGATAAATTCTTTGAACCTTATTTAAGTGCGACATCTATCGAAGAAAAAGTTGAATTGATTGCAAATCAGATAAACCATGACTACGCGGATAAGAATCCCTTGTTCATTGCTGTTTTGAATGGTTCATTCATGTTTGCAGCAGACTTGTTTAAGAGGCTTACGATTGAAGCTGAAATTAGTTTCATAAAGCTGGCATCATATAAGGGCACGAAATCTTCGGGACATGTGATTACAGCCATTGGATTGGATGCAGAACTGTATGGACGAAATGTAGTGATCGTGGAAGATATTGTGGACACGGGCAAGACGCTTCACAAATTTCTTCCTCAGTTGCATCATCAGCAACCAGCATCATTAAAAATTGCTGCATTGCTTTATAAACCGGAGGCAGTCATTTATCCTGTTGCTGTTGACTATGTAGGCTTTTCTATTCCGAACAAGTTTGTAGTGGGTTATGGATTAGATTATAATGGGCTGGGAAGAAATATCAAAGAGATCTACAGGCTGGCAGATTAGTATTGAGAATTCATATCCTATTACTCTAAACCAATATATTCTGATTGAAAAACATAGTAGCGATAGTTTGCTTCCTATTCTTCACCTCATTGACCCAGGC
>PSRA01000211.1 GCA_003175695.1 Bacteroidota bacterium
CGCGCACGGCCCGGGCAATCAATTGAGTATATTGTGAGCCGAAATCGAGAATAAGGATCTTTTCCGTCATTGTAGCGCGAAGATAAAGAAAAAGCGTTTCTTCTCAACTTACATGATTTTCAATTAAATAGAATTTGAATCGAAATCTGTAACCCATGAATTCCGACTGCGTCTAAGCAACTACGGTTTTTTCAAACCAAAGAAATGTTGAATTTTTGCAATGGCTTAAAATTAAACTCAACAATGAAAAAATTCATATTTTATCTACTTACTGCTTCAATTATTATTCCTTCCTGTCGATTTATAACGGGTAAAAGAGTCAGGGGAAATGGTGTCATCAAAACCGAAGAACGTAGCGTGTCATCATTCAAAAACGTGGAGGTGAGTGGCGCTATCGATGTTTATGTTTCGCAAGGAGAAATCAAGCCCGTTAAGGTTGAGGGGGATGAAAATCTTCTTCAATATATAGAGATTTCCCAGGAGGGTGACAGGCTTATTGTAAGGGACAAGCCTGGTTTCAATCTTCATCCGACCGGTGATATGCGTATATACGTTACCGCACCAGTTTACAACAGTATAGAAGTGTCGGGAGCAAGTGATATAGTCGGCCAAACCAAGATAACCAACGCTGAAGACATGGATCTGAGCGCAAGCGGAGCCGGAGATATTAAAATGGATGTCGATGCACCAAAGCTTCACGCTGAAATTACCGGAAGCGGCAATATTGATCTGAAGGGCCAGACTAAAGAGGTGGCATTGGAACTCAGTGGCGCAGGACATGCGCATTGTTATGATCTGCTTTCTGAAAATACGAAAGTGGACATTTCAGGAGCGGGTAGCGCTGAGGTTTTTGCCAGTGTTAAACTGGACGCCGAAGTGAGTGGGGCGGGGTCTGTATCTTATAAGGGGAATGCTTCCAACGTAAATCAACATGTGAGTGGTGTGGGGAGCGTGAAGAAGGCGGAGTAAATTTTAGATTGTCCTTAACTTTAAATTGCGGATTATTGGGGAATGAACTTATTGTTCATTATCCTATTCAGCCTGTTTGGCAAGTCCATTAGCCCTTCGCCGGATCCTCCTGGCAAAGAGGTGTTTGTCAACGAGGTCATCAACGAAATATCAGACAGCAGTTTCTCCAGCTATTACCTACTATCGGAAGCTGCACCTTGCAGTTTCAAGAGGTACCAGTATGATGAATGGGAGAAATACGGATTGAAAGAAGATATTCCTTTCTTTGTTCTCAACGAATTGTCAGAGCAATGTTATCACAATGCATCCATGGAAGAGTGGAATGACTCAAAATTGAATCATGCCATTTGCGTAACTGATAGTCAGGCCAAAAAAATCCTGGATCCATTTTATGACGATGATGGGATGCACCTGAGCAGGAAAAAAACCAGGCATATAATCAAGAGCTGGTCTGCAAAGCCATTTAATGAGAGAATGGTTTTTAGTTTTTCAAGACCGGCTTTTACTAAAGACAATGAGTATGCGGTTATGGATGTTGCATTTAAATGTGACAGTCATGGCTGTGGGGAAGGAGCTACTTATATATTCAAAAACACCGGGACCAGATGGGAGATTGCAGGCAAACTTCTATCCTGGAAAAACTAAAAAATTCTAATTCAGGTATTTCACTTTAGTCCAAAATATTCTTGTTCCTTCCCTTGTCATCCGTGCAAGAATTTTTTACAGGCCCGTTATCCGGGATAAAAAATTGTTTTGTGTTTACGTCGGCAGATGTATAGAATTTCATTCGCATAATGGTGCAGGAATCATCAAGGTCGGAAGTCTTTAACTGGTAATTTGCCAGGTCGATGGTTTTTTTGGAGAGGTCGACTCCGATGATATGTGGAATTTTCATAACTTTAAGTTTAAGATCTTTTCTAAAAAAGTTGCCTCGCCTAAGACCTTTAATTAGTCAAAAGGACTTACTATTCTAAATGGGCCCTGGCAACTCGTGAAGGAGGATGGGGACTGATACACGAATTAGACCCGTAAGTCTATGCCTTTGTAAAATTCACCCCATTCTCTTTCACAAATTTCCACTTTAAGTATTGCTAATCCATTTTGTCAAAGACCGTCCCGAGTCTAAAGGTAACCTTTGTGACCTCATTGTTCAGACAAATAAAAAAAAGGAAGATGATGAACATTTTCCTTTTTTTTTATTTTTCATCAATTGGTTCGACTCTCCGGTAATTTATTTATGGCTTCATACATGGAACGAAAGCAGTTCCATGAGGTATGTTCATCGGGATTTGAAGTTTGATAATAATTTCTCAGGAATCGTCCGGCATTCGACCAGGTCGTTTCCATAATTCCATAAAACCGCTCCTTCATCTCTGCCGTAGCCGATGTTCTGAATCCAACCATATCATTGATTTGCGTAATCGCTATTCCGGCATTTCTCCAGGGGCATGTGATAACGTGAAATCCCTTCATCGCAAAATAAACTGCAGTTTTATCCGCACGCTCATAGTGCCAATCACATATGACTACATCCTTCGGAATTAAATCCACTGCTCTATAGGTATTATTATAACTCGCCTCCCATTCTCCCAGTCCCGTTGTCTTGCCATCCAACAACCTGTCGCCCCAAATCCATAATTCTCTTTTCTTCATGGCAAGATGGTCATGAATAGTCCGGACTTCATCTGCGAATAGCTGAGCCTTATCCCTGCCTCCACACCGCGGACATTTTGCTTCCCCCAGGTAAAAGACTTCATCCATACCTGCATGAAATGCATCGGCTTCAAATACATCACACAATTCATCCATCACCTCAAAGGTCACTTTATGAAGGTCGGGATGCAACGGACAATAACTCTTACAGTAGAGATTATCCGCATTTGGCCATTCATATTTCTCTGGAATTTTCACATCTGGCGTTTCATCAAATTGAGGATATAGCTGCAAGAGCTTATTCAATTTATTTGCCCATGATTGATGTCCAAGGAAATTAATTTGAGGAATAATGCGAATGTGATTTTTCTTGCAGACTTTCACTATTTTCTTAGAATCAGCATAAGATAACGCAAAACTGTCTGTCAATTCAGGATGAGATTTAAATTCGAACGCATATTCAACCTGGAGTATCAAAGTATTTACTTTCCGGGGTGCCAGTTCCTTGTCTATGAATTGGACAAAAGAGTCGAGCTGAACAGGCCTCGGGGCGTTGATACAAAATCCCCTCACGGGAAGGAGACTGTCTAGCGTCGCCTGGGCATTGCTTTGAGAGGAGAAGAAGATCAAGCTGCAGCATAGCAGCAAAGTGACGCGATTTTTTTTCATCCTGATATTTTTAGTGATTTAATAGATAGGTAATAACAGAAGTGCCCCTGTTATGCATTTTGTAATGAACCGGCCGGCACTTTCAAACTCGGCTGCCGTTACTATTTCAGGCCATATTTAGTCATATATCTTTCGTACAACTGAGTTTGTTTATTTTCAAGGCTGACTTCTCTTCCCTGAATGAAAGCCCGGGTAAGAATGCTGGATTTCATATCCAGGATATCGCCCTTGCTAATTATAATGTTTGCGTCCTTGCCCACTTCAATTGAACCAGTTCGATCATCTATGCCCAAAATTTTGGCGCTATTCAAAGTAATGGCCTGGAGAGCCTGTTCCTTTGTAAGTCCAAATGCTGCTGCTGTTCCTGCATTGAACATAAGGTTTCGGTACCGACTCTCTTCGTGTTCGTCATTTAAGGCGAAAAGAACACCCGCCTTTTGCAAAACGGCTGGCGTTTTATATGGCTGGTCAACATCATCATCCTCCATGGCTGGCAAATCATGCAGCTCATGTAAAATCACGGGAATATTGTTTTCCTTCAGCAAGTCTGCCACCATGAAACTTTCGCTGCCGCCCACAACAACAACTTCAAATCCAAATTCTTTCGCAAAATCAATCCCAAACAAAATCTGTTTCACCTGATTTCCATGGACAAATAGCTTTTGCTTTTTGTCAAACAATCCTTTAACTGCCTCAAATTTTGTGTTTGTTTCTTTAGGCGCAGAAGTTTCGAGATAAGCTTTAGCCTGCCTGAAAAAAGATTTTATTTCTTCTATTTTGTTAAGAGATTCTTTTGTAGGGTCCACAGCAGGAGGCGAACCTGATCGGCTTCGTTTAGCAACAAAACTTGGCAAGTTCACATGAATAGCGTTGTCAATTTTGTATGCAGCATCCTCCCAATTCCATGCATCAAGCTGCACCACACTGGAAGATCCGCTGATACTTCCTCCCTGAGGGGTAACGCATGCAAGCAGGATACCATTCGCTTTCAGGACATTGATGATTTTTGAATCAGTATTGTAAGCCACTATCGCCCGCACACCCGGATTCAAATCGCCTAATTCAAGAAAATCATTACTGCCTCTGACACTCAAGGCTATTTCCTTTAGCCCAAGATCAGTGACCGGAAGTATGAGCCCCGGATACACATCCTGGCCTTTAGCATCAAATACTTTTATATCATCTACAGGAATGGGAATATTCTCACCGACTGCCGTGATTTTTGATTTTTCAACTTTAATCGTGCCTTTCTCGATAACTGTTCCATTGCCTACATGAATTCGTGCGTTGATGATAAAAAAAATGCCTGTATTGGCTTTCGCGGGATAAATATTATCCTGAGCCGTGGCGGTCAGGCTCATTGACAAACCAAAAAAAATGGAAATGAATAATTTCATATAATCCTCGTATAATATTTTTTTCATTTAGTTCTTGTTAGCTTCCCCCTCGCCTCCATCTTCGCCATCATTATAATAAGTGATTAGTCCGTTGCCATGATTATGATCACCGCAGGAAAGAAGAACTTCAAAACTCGGAGTGCCCGGTGTAACGGCGCTACCAGATTTTTTCTCGGAGAGCAATTTTTGAATCAAACGATTCCTTTCTTCTCTAATCCTGATCCGCTGCAATGAATCTCTTTCTACATCATAATAAATTGTTCCATCTACGATGGTTTTAAGGGGCTTTGCATAAATGCTTAATGGATGGTCACTCCACAAAACAAGATCCGCATCCTTTCCTTCTTTAATTGTTCCAACTCTATCTTCTACGTGAAGCGCACGGGCAGGATTGAGAGTAACCATCTTCAAAGCATCTTCCTCATCCATGGCTCCATATTTCACACTTTTGGCAGCTTCCTGATTCAATCTGCGCGCCATCTCCGGATCGTCCGAATTGATACAAACATTTAGTCCTATTTTTTGCATAATAGTAGCATTGTATGCGATGGCATCTTGCACTTCCATTTTATACGCCCACCAGTCGGAAAAAGTAGACACGCTAGATCCATGCATCTTGATCTTGTCCGCCACCTTATATCCTTCAAGGATATGGGTAAGTGTATTGACCCGGAATCCAAATTTCTCTGCCACACGCATCAGCATGATAATTTCACTTTGCACATAAGAATGGCATGTAATAAATCTTTTGTGCTGCAGCACTTCAACAAGCGCATCCAATTCAAGATCTCTCCTGACGGAAGCGCCGGTCTTTCCAGTTCCGGCCACTTTTAGCCTGGCCTCATAATCTCTTGCACGCGTAAAAGCATCAGTTAATACCTGTTCAACGCCCATACGAGTATCAGGGAACCGGTTATTAGCAGGAGAGGTCGTGCGTTTCACATTTTCGCCCAAAGCAAACTTGATAAACGGATCCCAATTCTTGAATTTAAGACCTTCATCGTCTACACCCCAGCGTAATTTGATGAGCTGAGTCTGACCACCGATCGTATTTGCTGAACCATGAAGAATATGGGCAGACGTTACCCCACCGCTTAATTCCCGATAAATATTAATGTCTTCGGGATTCAGGTTATCTCCTATTCTTACTTCAGAAGTTACAGATTGTGCACCTTCATTAATAGATGTAGAAGCAATATGTGAATGTTCATCAATAATTCCTGGCGTCAGGTGTTTGCCCGTTCCATCAATTTGCCTGGCAGAAGGATCTGTAAGGTGCTGTCCTATCCGGACAATCTTTCCATTTTTCACCAGCACATCCGTATTCTCCAATTTACCTTCCTTTTCATTGGTCCATACAGTTGCATTTTTTATGAGAAGCACTTCCTGCTGCGGCAATACTTCCCAGCCGTAGCCATTAAATGGATAAAAAACTTTACCAATGGGTAAGTTTATTTTTTTCTTCGTTGTATCAGGCGCGGCAGAGGGCGGACCTGCCAGCCTGGCTATCCAGGTAATTCTCCTTCCTGAACTATCTTCCCCATTTCCGCTCCAAACCTGGTCCCCAACAAGTCCACTCAGCCTCACGAGGGAACCCTCTCTTCGCTGTTCCCTGGCGGTTTTGGGCAAAACGGGTAAATTTCGATTACTGGTGTCCGTTAATTGGATGCGAGGACCAACACCACCTGGGGAGAAACTAAGGTTGACCAGTTTCCCGTCAAAATTAAATCGAGTATAAAAAGAATCTTTGCCTGCCACGCGCGCGTCATTGTAAGATTTAACTATTAGCAAATAAGTAGTCTGACCTTCAGGCTCATTGATCACCAATTGATAGTTTCCCTTTATCTGTTTTTGAGATTCATCTTTGATCACGTAACGCTCGCCCTGAACCCAGTTCTCGATGATGACTGATTTTTCTTTCAAAACCGGCCCAGTGCTAATAAGAAAATTAGCCAACTTCCCAACTTCCAGGCTCCCCACTTTATCATAAACATGCAAGAGTTCCGCGGGTGTTTTGGTAAGCGCTTCAAAAGCCTTTGTCTCGCTCAAACCATATTCTATGGCTTTTCGCAAATTGGCTGAAAATTGTTTGAGATCACGCAAATCTGAAGTAGTAATGCAAAACTGAATGCCGGCTTTTTCAAAAGCGGCTGGATTGGTAGGGGCCAGTTCCCAATGTTTCATATCTGCCAATGAAACAAATCTTGCTTCATTGGGATCTTCAACATCCATCGCCTGGGGAAAATTTAACGGCAGTATAAAAGGCGCATGCATTCCGGCAATCTCACTGATCCGTTGATATTCATTTCCTCCTCCCTTAATGATATAATGAACGCCGGCTTCCATCGCAATCCTGTTTGCCCGCAAATCATTCCACTTATCATTGGCCTCCATGATTTGTACCAGGTTTTGATTGTCTAACCAGGCCTGAAGACTTAGATTGATTCCTTCTCGTGGTGGTCGGCTTTTGTACCAGGCTGCATCCAGGTAAGTTTGTCGCAACAAAGCTATTGTGCCCATCATCGAACTTGGATAGCTTTGCGTAGAAGATCCTTTGCTTAAAGAGTAATGTGCTGAGGCCTTTTCTTTAATGATTGACAAATTTTCTTTTTGATTAGCCAACGTCACGACAACACCGGTTCCTCTTGCAATGCCATCTTTTTGGTGAGTAAGCACGGTCCCAAATCCGAGCTCTCTTAAGGATTTGGCCTTGGACGTATCTGCAACAAATATTTTTGATCCATCCACTTCGGCTTTAATCGCTTCATTCCATCCAAAGGCGCCCTTTGTATTGGACTTCATCTGAGTTGCGCCGACATAAAAACTGGAAGGCGTTGTTTTGCTTTGAGGAATGGGAATGCCATAGTCGCTGTAAATATCAATAAAGGACGGAGTGATATATTTTCCAGAACAATCAATCACCACGGCACTGGACGGAGTAGCGATTTTTTCACCAACAGTAATAATCTTTCCTTCCCGAATAACAAGCGTTGCATCTTTCAATTCTCGGCTTCCATCCTGAACAATCGTTGCATGAACAAAAGCAAAAAATCGTTCCCTTGGATCTGCCACGCCATTGACTGGAAAAGTTTCTTGTGCACTTAAGCAAAGATGAATTTGCAGTAAGAAAAAAGAAATGAAAAAATACTTGAAGCGAGAGAAGAGCCTGCCATGAATCATGCGGATGGCTTTGAGGTTAAATATACCAATTTACTGAAATGAACTAAATTCGTCCAATCAATTTTACAAGCGGAGAAACGTGATGAATTTATCCAAATACATCGACCACACCTTATTAAAACCTGACTCGACGAAAACTGACCTCGAAAGACTTTGTGCAGAAGCGCGTCATCATCTGTTTGCTGCAGTATGTATTCCTCCAGCTATGGTTGAACGAACAACCACGATGATCGCCGGATCAGATATCAAATTGGCAACGGTAATCGGTTTTCCATTTGGCTACTCGGTAACCGCAACAAAAATGGCCGAACTCAACCAGGCAATAGATGATGGTGCGCAGGAACTGGACGTCGTAATAAACCTCATCCATCTTAAGAATGGCGAATGGCATCTCCTGGACCAAGAAATGGCTGCGATTATCGACCAGGCCCACGCCAGGAACTGCATCGTTAAAGTAATTATTGAGAGCGGAATTCTGACAGAAAAGGAAATAATTGCCTGCTGCGACCTGTATGGAAAATTGGGCGCAGATTTTGTTAAGACTTCAACCGGCTATGCTTCCAAAGGTGCAAGCATAGAGGCTGTGCAACTAATGCGAGAACGTCTTCCTCCGTCTGTTCGAATCAAAGCGTCGGGCGGAATCAGAACTTATGATTTTGCAAAAGCATTGATTGATGCTGGTGCGGATCGACTGGGCTGTAGTACCAGTGTGGCCATAGTGGAGGGCGCGTTGACAACCTAAACAGTTCGTATATTCGCAATGATGAAAACTGGAATGAAAAATAAAGAGCACCCGAAATTAAAAATAGCGAATGCCTGGAAATCCTCCATCCTGTTGGTGGCGGCCTTTCTATTTGTGAGTCAACTTTCTGCCCAGGTCGACAGCAATTCAATTGTGGTACACAAAGATCCCCGGATCGACTTGCTTATCAAGAAGCAAATTCAAATCAACGAAGAGACAACCCGAGATAGTCGTCGAAATGTTCCGGGATACCGGATACAAGTTATTAACTCGAGCGATCGAAACAAGGTATTCGCGGCTAAAACAAAAATTTACCAGGATTTTCCGGAACTTAAGCCCTATCTGATTTACCAGCCGCCAAATTACAAACTCAAAGTGGGCAATTTCAAGACGCCAGAAGAAGCAGATCCCTATCTCAAGGAACTATCCAAGATGTTCCCATCCGGAGTATATGTCATTCATGATGTCATAGAGATCAAATTGGAAAAACCTGAATGATCGACCATACGTTGAATTACTAATTGAGGTTCCTATGTTGAAAAATAAGATTAGCCAGCTTGCAAAAGAATATGCACCAACTTTTATTGATATTCGCCATCACCTGCACGCAAATCCGGAACTGAGTTATAAAGAATTTGAGACCTCTGCATTGGTTCAGGAAAAATTAAGCAATTGGAATATCAGCTTTGAAAAAAAAGCCACAACAGGGGTAGTAGGAATTATCAAAGGCAGAAATCCTGAAAAAAGAGTGATTGCTCTTCGTGCAGATATGGACGCATTACCGATTAAAGAGCAAAACAATGTTCCCTATAAATCAAGAAATGAAGGTGTTATGCATGCGTGTGGACATGATGTACACACAAGCATCCTGCTTGGAGCATCTAGAATCCTGAATGAACTCAAGGATGAATGGGAAGGAACAATCAAGTTAATCTTTCAGCCTGGAGAAGAACGTAACCCCGGGGGAGCGAGTATTTTGATTAAGGAGGGAGTCCTGGAAAATCCAAAACCCCAGGCCATCCTTGGTCTGCATGTGCATCCTGGCCTCGAAACAGGCAGATTGAGTTTTCGCGGTGGTGTAGCGATGGCAAGTGCAGATGAACTTTATTTCACGATCAGGGGCAAGGGTGGACACGCCGCTTCGCCTCACACTACGGTGGACACAATTCTTGTCGCTTCTCAATTAATTGTCGCTTTACAGCAAATAATTAGCAGAAATAGAAATCCATTTTCACCTTCGGTTTTATCTATCACCTCGGTGCAGGGAGGGTATACCACCAACGTGATTCCAAGTGAAGTGAAATTAATGGGAACATTCAGGGCGATGGATGAAGAATGGAGATTTAAGGCGCATGACCTTATAAGGAAGTTGACCATAGAATTGGTTCACTCCATGGGTGCTGAAGTAGATCTTCACATTGATGTGGGGTACCCTGTTGTCTATAACAATGAGTCATTGAACCAGATTGCCAGGGGCAAGGCGGAGGAATTTATTGGCAAGGAAAACGTGTCAGAAACTGAAATCCGGATGGGTTCGGAAGACTTCGGCTATTATACACAGTTAATCCCTGGTTGTTTTTATCGCTTGGGTGTGATGAATGTTGAGAAGGGTATCGTTTCCGGCGTGCATACGCCAACGTTTGATATTGATGAATCCGCTATTGGAATTGGAATAGGCATGATGGCCTGGTTGGGTAGTTCAATTGAAATCAAGCCGTAATCATCCTCCAAAATCTCTCCCATAATCCAAATTCGCACCATCTTATCTCGAAACAACTCGCGAAGTATGCAGGATTCTTTTTCGTATTTTGCAATATATTATTGATTATTGTCGAATCCGATCCTGAACTGCTGACGACGTTACTTTAAGATCTATGCAAAAAAAGCAACTGAGAAAAGAACAGGCTCTTGAATACCATTCAAAAGGTAGACCTGGCAAGATTGAAGTGGTTCCTACCAAAGAAGCAAAGACCCAAAGAGATCTATCCCTCGCATACTCACCCGGAGTAGCCGAACCTTGCAAGGAGATTCATAAAAATATTGAAGAAGTCTATAAATATACTGCCAAGGGGAATCTTGTTGCTGTCATCTCTAATGGAACTGCAGTTCTGGGTTTAGGCGATATCGGACCGGAAGCATCTAAACCTGTGATGGAAGGAAAGGGTGTCCTTTTTAAAATCTTCGCAGATATTGATGTTTTTGACATTGAATTAAACGAGAAAGACCCTGAGAAATTCGTACAGATAGTTAAAGCGCTTGAGCCCACTTTTGGAGGCATCAACCTCGAAGATATTAAAGCGCCTGAGTGCTTTTATATAGAAAAAACATTAAAGGAATCCTTGAAGATTCCTGTTATGCATGACGATCAGCATGGCACCGCTATCATCAGCAGTGCTGCACTTATCAACGCGCTCGAGCTCCAAAAGAAGAAAATCGACAGAGTCCGATTTGTCGTGAATGGAGCCGGTGCGGCAGCTATGGCTTGCGTAAAGCTTTATCTGGCCTTGGGTGCAAAGGCTGAAAATTTTATCATGTTCGATAAAGAGGGAGTCTTGTACAAGGGAAGGACAGACTTAGATGAGGATAAAATCAAATTTGCTGTAGATAAAAGCGATTGGACTCTGGACAAAGCGATGAAAGATGCAGATGTTTTTGTGGGATTGAGCGTGGGCAATGTTGTCACCAAAGAGATGATCAAATCCATGGCAAAAAAGCCAATAGTTTTCGCCATGGCTAACCCAGATCCTGAAATAAGTTATGATGATGCTACTGAAGTTCGCGATGATGTCATCGTGGCAACTGGCCGGAGCGATTATCCCAATCAGGTGAATAATGTGCTGGGCTTCCCATTTATTTTCCGTGGAGCCTTGGACGTCCGCGCCACTCAAATCAATGACACTATGAAGTTGGCCGCTGTCAAAGCTTTGGCTGAACTCGCAAAGAGTCCCGTTCCCGATATGGTGAATATGGCGTACAACGAAAAAAATATTGCTTTCGGACCGCACTATATCATTCCAAAACCCCTTGATCCTCGGCTGCTCTCAACCGTTGCTCCTGCCGTTGCAAAAGCCGCGATAGAAAGCCAGGCGGCGCAAATCAGTATTGATAACTGGGAAGCCTATGCGATCGAGCTCAACAGACGTCTCGGCCTGGACAACCAATTAATCCGTGCATTAGGAAGCAAGGCAAAAATGGATCCTAAGCGACTGGTGTTTGTAGATGCCGACAATCTTAAGATCCTAAAGGTTGCTCAAATTCTCTATGACGAACAGGTTGCTTATCCGATGCTGCTGGGAGACGTTAAAAGAATTCGCTCTATAGCCCACACGAATAACATTGACATCGATGGATTACCCATCATTGATCCCAGAAGTGATGATCAGGAAGAAAGACGTAAAGAATTCAGCGAATTATTCTTTCAAAAACGCCAGCGCAGGGGAATTAATAAATATGAATCTTACAAGATCATGCGCGATAGGAATTATTTTGGTTGCATGATGGTTGAGACGGGAGAAGCCGACGGGATGATTTCGGGGCTCACAAAAAATTATCCCGATACTATTCGGCCCGCTTTGCAGGTAATTGGAACCGAAGAAGGCGTTGACAAAATCGCAGGCATGTATCTGTTGCTAACCAAGAAAGGTCCCCTGTTCCTGGCTGACACAACTGTTAATTTCAACCCAACGGCCGAAGAACTGGCGGATATCACCTTGCTTGTGGCCAAAGAAGTACGAAATTTTAATCTCACCCCTCGAATTGCCATGCTGAGTTATTCTAATTTTGGTACCAGTAGCTCACCCGAAGCCAAGTTGGTGGCAAAGGCAACAAGAATTGTCAAAGAAAAACAACCTAGCCTGATCGTAGATGGAGAAATGCAAGCCAGTATTGCTCTTAACAACGAAATCCTCAAAGAAAACTATCCATTTAGTCAGTTGGTTGATCAGGAAGTAAATACCCTCATTTTCCCAAACCTTGCAGCCGGGAACGTCGCATATAATCTGCTAAAAGAAGTAGGTGGGGCAGATGCCATTGGTCCGATTCTTTTAGGACTGAAAAAACCTGTTCATGTTTTGCAACTAGGCAGCTCCGTGCGAAGTATTTATAACATGGCATTAGTCGCCGTAATAGATTCACAGATTAAATGCAAAATTTCTACCGAGGAAGCAATGAAAAAGACGCCTTGGTGGAAAAGAACAAAAAAATAATTCGCTTGGAGGAAAATACGGGCGCATTCCGGCACCGAAGGAATCGCTCGAAATCCACCATAAGAATTATCGCAAAAGAAATTGTATTTTCATTTTTTAATTTCAGACCCTCCGCTGTGAGGGACCAGAATGTTCTCTGCTCATGACTATATTTACTGAATTTGGTCGTTTTTTGTTGATGTTGAAGGGCATGTTTTCAAAACCCGAAAATGGGAAAATGTATTGGAAGGAATTCATGCATCAATGTTCTGAGATCGGGATTGGTTCATTGGGGATCGTGGTGATCATTTCAATATTCATGGGTGCCGTGTCTGCTCTTCAAACAGCCTACCAATTGGTCAGTCCCTTCATCCCCCTGTCGACGATCGCTCAAATTGTACGTGACACTGTCATTCTGGAATTTGCACCCACCCTTGTTTGTATCGTGCTGGCTGGTGTTGTAGGAAGTAAGATCGCCGGAGAATTGGGAAATATGCGGGTAAGCGAACAAATTGATGCACTCGAAATCATGGGCATCAACACAAAAACTTATCTCATCCTGCCAAAGATTCTTGCTGCCATGGTCATGATTCCTCTGCTCGTCATAATTGCTGGTGTATTGGGAATTTGGGGAGGAAGAATTGCAAGCGTCGCATCGGGCATCTTATCCGCCAGTACCTACGATAAAGGTTTACTCCAATACTTTCAACCCTATAACGTCTTTTTTGCGCTGGTGAAATCCTACACTTTCGCATTTATCATTTCCAGCATTCCCGCTTATTATGGTTACTACGTAAAAGGGGGTGCACTCGAAATCGGACGGGCAAGCACTAAATCGGTGGTAGTAAGTTGCGTGATGATCCTGTTTGCTGACTATATACTGGCTCAATTGCTATTGAGTTCACCATCTGCTTAATCATGATTGAAGTAAAGAATATAAGAAAGGGATTCGGGGAAAAAATCGTCATTGATGACGTAAGTGCGGTTATGCAAACCGGCAAGTGCAATCTCATCATTGGTTCCAGCGGCAGCGGGAAAACTGTGTTAATGAAATGCATAGTGGGATTGTTGATCCCTGACAACGGAGAAATCCACTACGGAGGCAAAAATTTTCTGACAATGAATGATGAGGAACGCAAGGAACTCCGTCAGCAAATCGGCATGTTGTTTCAGGGCTCAGCGTTATTTGACAGTATGACCGTGGAGCAGAACATCATGTTTCCGTTGGATATGTTTACAACAAATACCTACTCGGAAAAATTGAAAAGAGTCAATGAAGCTCTTGAACGGGTGAACCTCGTCGATGTGAATAAGAAGTATCCGGCAGAAATTTCCGGAGGTATGAAGAAACGGGTCGGAATTGCCCGGGCCATAGTTCTGAATCCAAAATATCTTTTTTGCGATGAACCAAACTCCGGATTGGATCCGCAAACTTCCCTGCTGATCGATAAATTGATCAAAGAAATAACTACGGAATACAATATCACAACGGTTGTCAATACCCACGACATGAACAGTGTAATGGAAATTGGCGATCATATTATCTATATGTACCAGGGTTTAAAAGAATGGGAAGGCAGCAACAAAGAAATCATCTTCAGCAAAAATGAAAAGTTGAACCAATTCATTTTTGCATCAGAGTTCCTCCAGGATGCAAAAGACATGCGCATGCTGGAACAGACCGGTAAGATTGATAATAACCGCAACATGGACGAAATGATAAAATGACACCGACTTCAAAAAAGGAAATCGCCAATTTCCCCTATTTTTGCGCACTGATTCAAACTAACAAGCATGGCCATTCTAGTCAATAAGAATTCCCGGATTATCGTCCAGGGATTTACGGGTACCGAAGGAAGTTTTCATGCCACGCAAATGATCGATTATGGAACAGAGGTAGTCGGTGGTGTTACACCAGGGAAAGGCGGAGCCACCCATCTCGAGCGTCCTGTATTCAATACAGTTGCAGATGCTGTGACATCGACTCACGCTAATGTCTCCATCATATTTGTCCCACCCGCATTTGCTGCCGACGCCATCATGGAAGCAGCCGAAGCCGGGATAGCATTGGTTGTGTGCATTACAGAAGGAATTCCCGTGCAGGATATGGTCAGAGCGAAAAACTATTTATTAGGAAAGACCACGCGGCTAATCGGGCCTAATTGTCCCGGCGTTATTACAGCCGGTGAATGCAAAGTCGGTATCATGCCGGGTTTTGTATTTAAGAAGGGAAAGATTGGAATTGTATCGAAATCAGGAACACTAACTTACGAGGCTGCTGACCAGGTTGCCAAAGCCGGACTCGGCATCTCAACAGCGGTTGGCATTGGGGGTGATCCTATCATCGGTACTCCCACCAAAGAAGCAGTCGAACTTTTGATGAATGATCCCGAAACTGAAGGCATCGTAATGATAGGTGAGATTGGCGGCAGTATGGAAGCCGAAGCAGCCCGCTGGGTTAAACAAAATTCTAAAAAACCGGTTGTAGGATTTATCGCCGGGCAAACGGCGCCGGCTGGCCGAAGAATGGGTCATGCGGGAGCAATCATTGGAGGAGCCGATGATACAGCCGCCGCCAAGATGAAGATCATGGCTGAATGTGGTATTCATGTAGTGCAAAGCCCCGCTGATATCGGTGCGACGATGGCAAAAGTTATCAAAAAATAGATCTGTATTATGCAAAGGCGCAGAGAGGGCACCGTGCCATCTTTGCGCCTTTTGCGTGAAACAAAAAGCCCCGGGTAAACCGGGGCCAGGTCGACACTAACCTAAAAATGCCTACAACCATCATCATAAAAATGCCTTCTATCATATCTCAGATGGCGCCTGTCGTAATATAAATCCCTGCGATCATTTCTCAAATCGCGGCGGTCACGGCGCAGATCGCGAAAATCTCCAAAACGTTCATCCCGGTAAATATCTTTCCTATCATGCCGGATATCACCACGGTCACGGTACATGTCTATTTTATCACGCCTGATATCTGAACGGTTGTCACGGAATTGTGCCTGAGATGATGCAGCGATAAATAATCCGGCTGCGATCAAAATTGTGAATTTCATTTTCATAGCTTTTCTTTTAATTGATGAAGAAAAATGCTCTTGCATATAAGATCAGGAGTGATAGATTCTGTTTAAGTCATAAAAGTTATAATGCTGTTAAAGCCTGTGCATACTTAATCCAAATCAATCGTTCTAATAGGCTTGCGAACTAAAAACCGACTCATCAACAATCATTAACTTTAAAAAATCTTCCGCATGATTTGGAAAATTTACCGGCTGCTTTCTCAATGGTTAACGTATTTGAATATTCGCTTTTTGTTTGCTGGTGTTTTTAAAAAATGGAATCACTTCAGTTCAATGGATGTATCCGCCGGAATTCTCTGCCCAAAGCGAAGGCAGCCGGATCGATGTAGAATGAAGAAAAGAAAACTTTTGATATAGAAAAATGAAACAGGTTGACACGATTATTATTGGCCAGGGCATTTGCGGAACTATGTTGAGCTGGTATCTCGAAAAAGC
>PSRA01000149.1 GCA_003175695.1 Bacteroidota bacterium
ATTCCCGGAAGCCGGATGCCATTTTCAAGCTCAAATGGCTGATCATAATGAAATTGCTCCATCGAGGAAATTCTGCATTTAAGGATGCAAAATAAGGGCTTGCTTGAATTACATTTGCAAAAATCTTTTCATGGTACATATAGAAGTGACCCGCAGGCATGGTGACTACGGGTTTGAGGCGGCCGATATGAACGGCCACAAAGTGCGGTTGGATACCAGTCCCGAAACTGGCGGAGAGAATTATGGGGTCAGGCCCATGCAGATGCTGCTTATGGGGCTTGGTGGCTGCAGCGGGATTGATGTCCTCTCTATCTTAAAGAAACAAAGGCAGGCAGTTAGGGACTGTCGAATCATTATTGATGGTGAAAGGGAAAAGGGAAAAGAAGCTACATTGTGGGTTAATATTCATATGAAATTTGAACTTAAAGGCCGAATCGATCTCCAAAAAGCCCAGAGGGCTTGCGAGCTTTCAATCGAAAAGTACTGTTCTGTCGCAGCCACACTCATGAAGGCAGGCTGCAAATTAACCTGGGATGTAAACGTTGAACATGAAGAATAACAGGAAAGCTTTCCATCTCCACACGCATAATTAATCAAATCACAAAATAAAAGATAGCAGGCATGGATCAGCACCCAATCACAAAAGCAATAAGGACCCGCATTGACACAACCAACGAAATGGAGCATTCCTCCCCCCTATTTCTCACAAGTAGTTTCTGTTTTGATAACTCTGAAGAAATGCGTGCAGCATTTGCAGATGAGAATGACGATAACATTTACAGCCGGTTCAGCAATCCCAATGTGAAAGAATTTACTGACAGGATGTGTGCACTGGAAGGTGCTGAAGCTGGTTACGCAACGGCATCTGGTATGAGTGCCATTTTTGCTTCATTTATGACTTTCCTGAAAAAAGGAGATCACCTGGTTTCGTGCAACGCTATTTTCGGAAGCACCCATACAATCATTACCAAATATTTGCCTCAGTATGGGATCGAGTATACATATGTTCCTGCGGGCGAACCCGAGCAATGGGAAGCCGCCATTCGGCCCAATACCAAGATGATCTACCTGGAAACACCAACCAATCCCGGCCTGGATATCATTGACCTGGATTTTGCGGGTAAGCTTGCCCGTAAGCATGACCTGATCCTGAATGTCGACAATTGTTTCGCCACACCGGTGAACCAAAGGCCCATCGATTTTGGGGCAGACTTGGTTGTTCATTCAGCAACAAAATGGATTGATGGCCAGGGACGTGTTTTAGGAGGCGTTATCGTCGGCAAGGAGGAGTTGATCCACAACATCTATCTTTTTTGCCGCAGCACAGGCCCTGCATTATCGCCATTTAACGCCTGGATCCTGAGCAGGAGCCTTGAAACGCTGGATGTTAGGATGGAAAGGCATGCTTCCAATGCTTTGTACCTGGCTCAGCACCTTGAAAATCACCCGAAGATATCCTGGTTAAAATATCCTTACCTCCCAAGCCATCCGCAACATGATATTGCAAAGAAACAAATGCAGAATGGTGGAGGGATCATCTGCTTTGAATTAAAGGGCGGATTGGAAAGTGGGCGAAAGTTCCTAGATAATCTTTCCCTGCTTTCGATGACTGCCAACCTGGGGGACTCAAGAAGCATTGCCTCTCATCCTGCAAGTACAACACATGCAAAATTGAGCCAGGCAGAAAGGCTGGCGGTAAATATAACACCCGGGCTCATACGCATTTCGGTGGGTTTGGAGCACCGTGATGACATTTTAAAGGATATCTTAAAAACGCTAGACAGCATTAGTTGAGATTAAGCCATGTTGCTGGTTTCAAGTAAAGAGGCCAAAAAAGCAAAGGCGCAAAGGTGAATCGCTGTTACCCTTTGCGCCTCCTTTATCCGCCGCGGCGGATGAAACAAATGCACTTATTCTCCCCAAATCTCTCCTTTCCCATTCAGCCACAATTTCACCAGCTCCGTGGTGACTGATTTCGGCCTTTCAATGGGGAAACCCAGCGCCCTATCCCAACACAAACTTGACAACACACCAAGGGCACGACTCACCCCGAATAGCACAGTATAAAATTCATATTCAACCAATCCGTAGTGAACCAAAAGTGCACCGCTATGTGCATCCACATTTGGCCAGGGATTTTTTATTTTACCGAGTGATTGCAATACAGGGGGAACGGCTTCATAAATATTCCAGACCGTTTTCACCAATGGATCATCTGGTAAATGCTTCTTACCAAATTCCATTTGCGCTGTAAATCGGGGATCCGTTTGCCGCAGGACAGCATGACCATAACCCGGAACCACCTTTCCTTCACTTAATGTTTTCTTGACGTAGGAAACAATTTCATCTTTGGTAGGAAGTTCAGTTTTCAATTCTTCCCTCATTTCAAGTATCCACTTGATTACCTCCTGGTTGGCAAGGCCATGAAGAGGGCCCGCCAATCCGTTCATCCCTGCAGCAAAGCACAGATAAGGATCGCTAAGACCGGAACCTACAAGATGAGTCGCATGAGCGCTGACGTTACCGCCTTCATGATCAGCATGAATTGTCATGTACAATCGCATCAACTCTTTGAAAGTCTCGTCTTCATAACCCAGCATATGTGCAAAATTCCCTGCCCAATCAAGCAGACCATTGGGTTGAATATGATCTTCTTCTTTGTATTTTCTTCGATAGATATAAGCGGCCACACGAGGCAGGCGCGCAATAAGGTTCATGGAATCATCAAAAATTGCTTCCCAATAATCTTTCTTGTTCATCCCTTCGGCATACTTGCGCGCGAATATGCTCTCCGTTTGCAAAGCCATAATGGCAATTACAAACTGGGTCATTGGATGCGTGGAAACGGGTAGCGCTTCTATGGCTGCAAAAACGTGGTTGGGTACATGACTTCTTCTTTGCCAATTGGCAGTGAGTTCCTGCACATCCTTTTCATTGGGAAGTTCAGCCAATAACATTAGATGAAACAAACCTTCAGGCAAAGGCTCACTTCCACCCGGAGCTTTTGGTAATTTTTTTTGGAGTTCGGGGATGGAATAGCCTCTGAACCGGATTCCATCCTGCGCGTCCAGTAAGGAAGTCTCCGTAACCAGACCCGTCATGCCACGCATACCCTGGTAAATTTGAGATAATGTCACTTCTCCGATTTTCTTGTTGCCATGCTCTTTCAAAATATCCTTAATCTCCGCAGTCACAGAATCTGCTTTCACTTTAAACCTGTCTTTAATGATAGCCATGGAAGAAGTGATTTAAAAAATTAATGCTTAGTAGTGAAATTTAATTTTGCGGATAAAGGTAATTCAAGAGGCTCTTTCAGCAAAGCTTTTAATGCAAAGTTTGGAACAAGATAAATGTTGTTTCGCGGAAAGTAAGAGCGGAGGCACGGGGCTGAGAGCCCCTGTTGTGCGCTTTCCTCCCTCTTCCTGCGCTCTTGCTTTGCAGTTTTGGCGAAAAACAAAATACCCTATTTTGGCGCCCTTTTGTATAGCCAAAAAGCTATTGCGCTGAAAATTATATTTGGCACCCAGGCGGCAAGAAGTGGCGAGAAATTTCCTTTAATCGAAAAAGTAACAGAAAATTTATCCATTACAACAAATATGGAGGCCAGCACGAGCCCGATTGCCAAATTGAGACCGCTTCCTCCGCGGATCTTCCTTGTGGCCAGCACAGCACCGATCATGGTCATTATAATGACTGAGAAAGCCGAAGCATCCCGATGAAATCGTTCTTCCTTGAAAGTATTCAGCCCCTCTGTGCCCCTGATTTCCTCCATTTTGATAAACTGCTTTAGCTCCGGTGTCGTCAATTTGTCTTTCAGGTAATCGTCCCTGCGCATTTCGTTGGGCTTTACATTCAGGTTGAGGTTCATCGCTGGAACCTGCTTTGCAGATTCATTGAGACCATCGATATGCTTTTCAATTATATTGCTGAGCTTCCAATTTTTTTTGGCGGTATCCCACTTGATACTTTCCGCACGCAGGTTATAATAAACCTGATTTCCTTTTAACTTAGAGAGAAAGAAATTGCTGGCCGATTTGCGTGCGGTATCATAGTATTTCATACCCACAAACGTATTCGCATCCACGCGGAGATAATAATTGCTATTGCGATAGGGATCACTGTTGTAAGAACTATTGCGGTCAACATAAGTTGCCTGGAAATTTGTTCTGATTTCATTAGCCCGGGGTATCCAGTACTGGTTGGCATACCAAAAGATGATCGCCAGGAAGGTTGCGCCGACCAGGTAAGGTCGCAGCATTCGATTATACTTGACTCCACCGGCCAATATCGCAATAAATTCAGATTGGCCCGCCATCTTTGAGCTAAAGTATATAACGGCAATGAATACCATCAATGGAAAAATCATTGCCATGATAAAGGGAATAAAGCCGATAAAATAATGGGTGATGATCTCCCAGGTAGAAAGCCCGGATTTAACGAAATCGTCTGCTTTTTCACTGGTATCAATTACTACTGCAATAGCAGTAATGGCCAGCATGGTGAAGATAAAAGTGCTGAAAAATTTCCGGATGATATACCAATCGAGTTTCTTCATTAAGACCCTAATGGGCAAAATTAACAGAAAAATAAAAAGTCATAGAATACACAGCGTGAAGAGTTTGTGAAAGATGGCAAGAGGATACGCTATTTTGCTCCTTGTACCGCACCTGCCTTCTTCATATTTGCTTCCAGGCCATCTACCGGATGATCCGAATAAATAATTGCCTCATCAACCTGCACCGCGTGGTCTTTTGAAGGATTCAAAATCTTAAATCGAACCGTGTGCTTCTTATTAGGTAATTGATATTTCCAGCACAGCTCGTGACGGCGGGTAGTAAAACTGACCGGCAATTGAGGTGATTCAACCAATTCGCCGTCTATATATAAAGTAGCATTGAAGATGTAGTCGGACTCTTTCCTGGATGAAGCATCTCCCTTTAATACGAAGCCGATTCCATCGAATTCAAAATTGATCTCATTTCCGCCATCGGACCAGCGAACAGGAATTTTTGCAACGGGATAATGTCCTGCAAAGCTTTTTTCAAATTTTACCGCTCTGGGGACTTCCCTTCGAATAGTGATTTGGTCGCCCTTCACAGCGCCTCCATGATTTTCGATATTCTGAATTGCATGTTTCAGACCGATTCGATAGACGTCCTGCAAAGACATGGTCGTATATTTAAAATCGATCACCTCGGCATCTTTCAATCCCATTTTCCAATAAGCCGGAATGGCTTCATATCCCAGCATTGCGCCGAGAATCCCTCCGACAGTTGAAGGATTGCAATCTGCGTCCTGTCCACACCGGGTGGCGATTTCCAGTGAACGGGTAAAATCCTTTTTTCCATACAACAGTCCCATGACTACATAAGCCGCATTTACTTTGGCATCGATATTAAAGGGATGAAAAACTCCATCCGGGCATCCAATATCATTCGCCCATTTTTTCTGCAATTCCAGCCAGGTCTGTTTCCAATCGTCCGGATATTTTTGATGCCAATCAATAACATCATGAATGCACTGATAAAATTCACTCTGAGTTGGAATTGTTTTGAGCGCCTCAGGAATGATGTAATTGAGGTCGTCTGATACGAAGGCTAACGTATACAGGGCACCAACAAAAACACCACCATACCAACCATCCCCATAATTCATAATATGGCCGATCTTGTCGCTGATGGCGGAAGCCGTATTGGGCATGGCAGGACTCATCAGTCCGGCAAAATCACTTTCGATTTGGTAATCGATGCAATCTGCATGCGGATTATTTACCCAATAGCCCGACATCGGCGCCTTGATCCCGTGAAGAAGATTATAGCGGCCGACCTGGTTAGCATGCCAAAGCATATAGCCAGCATGCGCATACGCATTTGCAAATGAATCAAGAGGCGCATTCAACCCGTATTTTTCAAAAACATCCACAAAAGTCAGATCCATGTACAGATCGTCATATAACCCCGGATCCTCGAGCATCGATTTCTTTAAATATCCGTCATACCAGAGAAGTGGTTGATAATCCCCAATAAAAGTACCCTGAAAGCGAAATTCATAGGGGCCGCCGAAAGTCACACCTATAGTTTGTCCAGCCCATCCTCCTTTGATCTTGTCTTCCAGTTTCGCCTTTGATATTTGAAAATCGCCTTGTTGGGCCGCAATATATTCTGAGAAAATCAGGAAACTTATTGCAAGCAGGATTGATTTCATTGACCTATTTTTTTGGGTTGATGCATCATGAGATCTTCAAGGACAGTCGCAATCTTCTCCGGACTCTCTTTTAATTCCAAGTAAGTAAATTTTGATCCGGGGATGATCACATTCTTTCCATCATCTTTAATATCGAAATTCAATTTCCGGCTACTGAACAAAGTGTCAATGCCTCGAACAGCCACCCATACAGCTGTTTCATCCCAACTGTTTCTGCCAATTGAATTTCGATCTTTAGTGAGTGCAATTTGAAATGCATCTTTGACAGGACTGTTTGCAATTCTATCGTCTTTTATCAGGCGAATTCCCGTATGAATTTTCTCTCCCACTTCAAAACCACTGATGATGACGGGAGTCGGCCAGTTGGCAAACACTTTCTTTGATGCCTTTGCATCTGTTGCTACGTTAAACTCATACCCTCCTGTACTGTCCTTATCCACCCTGGCCGCCATGGATACCAACTTCTTTACTTTCCTGCTAACTAATTGCATTCCGTTCAGAGGAGATATCGAGTCGGGTGGGGACTCGAGGAGTTTGGCAAGATTTGTAAAAAAACCAACCGTAACAATAGTGATGCTGGAATCAGGAGCTGAGGATAATAGTCTTCTATACAATGGTAAAGCATCGTGAGCTTGCGCGTTGGAAGCTAATGCATGCGGGTATTTGTAGACAATAGCTTCAGCCCATTGTTGGCTGCATGACTTGTTGGGAAAATCTCCCTTTGTTATCCCAATTGGAATATCTGGCCTGTTAAAATATGTATTCAAAACACTTAAAGTCGGACCCGTAGTTTCAAAAGTATTGCATGAAATTGTCGCCAAGATTTTTACTTCTCCTTTGTCAGCGAAAGCATGCAAAATGGCCATGGCTCCTACATCATCGTAATCTGGCGCAATATCCGTATCAAAGATGATGGGTATGGGTTTTTGGGATAAGCTTATCTCACAAAATAGAATCGCAGCACTTAGCAGAATCCATTTCAACTTGCAAAGCATAATATTCATTCTACTTATTTTTTTTTTATTTCAATTCACTTCTACATGGTGCGGAAGCCTGGGCACCCAATCTGGTTACTGAAATGCTTGCTGCGCAGCATGCAAACTCTATTGACGGCATTATCTCTTTCCCTTCTGCCAACGCAACAGCAAGTGCTCCGTTAAAAACATCGCCGGCGGCGGTCGTATCCACTGCTTTTACGACGGGTGCCTTTATGAGAACACTCAGATCAGCATTGCAAAATAGTGCCCCATCGGCGCCCATTGTGATAATCACATTTTTCACTCCCATTTCCAACAACTTCTGTGCTGCCTCTTCTGCACTCTTCTTATCTTGTATACAAATCCCTGTTAGCATTTCGGCTTCCGATTCATTTGGTGTCAAAATGAATACCTTGGAGAGAAGTGAGGCTGGCAAAAGGCAAGCTGGCGCGGGATTTAGAATAACAGGCACGGAAGCCGAAGCTGCCAAATCTATCGCAGTTTCCACGGTTGTCAGTGGAATTTCCAGCTGCAGCAAAAGAACGGCGGCGGACTGGATGCTTTCGGACGCATTCATCACATCTTCGCTGGACAAGGCAGCATTGCAACCCGAAGCAACTACAATGGAATTTTCTCCATTCTTATCAACTGTGATCAGTGCAATACCGGATGGATTTTCCGGATCTTCCGTTATGAACTGGCTTTGGATTCCTTCGCTTTCAAACAATTCCATTGACCTACTTCCGAAAATATCCGCTCCGGTCCTGGCGATAAAAATAACGTTGCCGCCCAAGCGCGCTGCTGCTACTGCCTGGTTGGCGCCCTTACCACCGGGATTCATCAGGAATTTTCTTGCGAGAATGGTTTCGCCTGGTGCGGGTAAGTGATCGGCAATTACAACCATATCTGTATTGGAACTGCCAACAACAACAATCGAATTTTTCATAATGGCGGCCAAAATTAGGAGGTTTCGTGCAAAGACGCAAAGAAGTTGACAGTTGTCAGTTGTCGTTGACAAAAATACACATGACATACACTAAAAGCTGTCAATTGCCATCTGAAAACTCATCTCACTCACCCAATTATCACACGGAATTAACAATTTCACGAGCTACCTTTGCGCATAATATGACTAAGTATCCAGTCTTGCTTGCCCTGTGCACACTTTTTATTTCTATTAATCCCGGCCAGGCTCAAACGCCATCTAAATTTGATCAGCACGAAGCATTTGCTCCTTTTTTTTATCCTACAAATGGAGATGATGTAAGGACAGCAAGCGGGATCCCCGGTCCGAAATATTGGCAAAACAGAGCGGATTACCAGATCAATGTGAGCCTGGATGATCAATCCCACGAAATAAGTGGCTATGTGGTCATCAACTATAAAAATTACAGCCCCGACAATTTATCTTTTGTCTGGTTGCAGCTGGATCAAAACATTTACAGTCCCGACTCAAGAGGAAATTTGACAACTCCCATCCAGGGTGGCCGTTACGCCAATTCTCCTGATGATATTGGCGGTTATACTATTTCGTCCGTTCAACTGATTAATGATAACAAAGTAATTAAAGCCGACTACCTGATTAGTGATACCAGGATGCAGATCAAGCTCAATAGACCTATTAAGGCTCATGGAGATTCAGCCAAATTCAGAATTGATTATTCATTCAGGATTCCAATACATGGCACAGACAGGATGGGACGCACGCCCACGCAAAATGGATGGATCTATCAGGTAGCCCAATGGTATCCGCGTATGTGCGTGTACGATAACGTTCTCGGTTGGAATACCCTGCCCTATCTTGGTGAAGGTGAATTTTATCTTGAATATGGCAATTTCGATTTTACAATTAAAGCTCCGTCAAGAGAAATCATTGTCGCATCCGGTGAATTGCAAAATCCCGGCCAGGTGCTGACCGCAACTCAAATCAACCGTTTGCGATCTGCCAGAGAATCAGACAAAACGGTGATGATTCGTTCAGAAGATGAAATATTAGATCCTGATTCCCGGCCCAAGACAAAAGAATTAAGCTGGCATTTCACTTGTACCAATGCCAGGGATGTGGCATGGGCAGCGTCCACCTCTTTTGTTTGGGATGCTGCAAGGATTAACCTGCCCGGCGGAAAGAAATCACTAGCGATGTCGGTGTATCCTGTTGAATTTGCCTTTGATTCTGGTTGGAAAAGATCCACTGAATTTGTGAAAGGTGCAGTAGAAATATATTCCAAACAATGGTATGAATATCCTTATCCGAATGCTGTCAATGTCGCAGGCAGGGTGACCGGGATGGAATATCCGGGAATAGTTTTTTGTCCACTGGTCGATGCGCAGAAAAGACTATGGGATGTTACAAGTCACGAATTCGGACACACCTGGTTTCCCATGATTGTTGGAAGCGATGAGAGAAGGTTCCCTTGGATGGACGAGGGTTTTAATACATTCATTAATGGCGTTGCGAATAACAAATTCAACAACGGAGAATTCAAATCCAAAATCGTGAATCGCCACGTTGCAGCCAGAGCGTTTGAAAACCTGACTGAAACTATCATGACTACGGCAGACGTGTTAAACGAGCGCAATCTGGGAAATCTGGCTTACAGCAAACCCGGAATGGGTCTGGAGCTCTTGAGGGAAGAAATCCTGGGGGAAGACAGGTTTGACAGCGCATTTCGTTATTATATCAGCAATTGGGCCTATAAACATCCAACACCCTGGGACTTTTTCCGTGCCATCGAAAATGCGAGCGGAGAAAACCTGAACTGGTTCTGGCGAGGCTGGTTTTTTAATAACTGGAAGCTGGACCTCGGCGTCAAATCTGTTGAATATGTCAGGTCAAATCCTGTCCAGGGAGCCATAATTACCATAGAAAACCTTCAGCAGTTACCCATGCCCGTTACCATTGAAATCAAAGAAGAAAACGGAAAGACTTCCCGGATCAAATTACCCGTGGAGATCTGGTATCATGGAAGCGAATGGAAATTTTATTTTAATTCTACAAGAAGGATAGAGCGCGTTACGATTGATCCGGACCAGCGCCTTCCCGATACAAATGAATCTAACAACACATGGGAAGGAAATAAGGCGCCCTTCTGAATCGCGGCTTATAGTCGTTGTTGAATAATTGCTACCTGTTCTTTCTTCCATGTCGGAAAATTGCCTTCTATGATGTGTTTTCGGGCCTCGCTGACGAGGTGCAGATAGAATGCCAGGTTGTGGACACTGGCAATCGTCAATCCAAATATTTCCTTGCTTTTCATAAGATGGCGCAAATAGGCCTTGCTATATTGATTGCTCATGGCACAATCAATACCATCATCTATGGGTGAAAAATCGCGCTCCCATTTTTTATTGTCTATATTGATTACTCCTTTAGAGGTAAAGAGCATCGCATTTCTTCCATTTCTTGTTGGCATCACACAGTCGAACATATCCACTCCTCTTTCAATGCATTCCAAAATATTCCAGGGCGTGCCAACTCCCATTAGGTAGCGGGGCTTCTCTTTGGGGAGGCTTTCACAGCAAAGTGAAGCGATTTCATACAATTTTTCTTCAGGTTCCCCGACACTAAGTCCACCAATTGCATTTCCAACGGCATCTTTTGAAGAAATATATTCGCAGGACTGTTTGCGAAGGTCAGGGAACACACCGCCTTGCACGATCGGAAATAAATATTGTTCAAATCCATACTTACCCTCCGTTGAACGAAACTGCTGAAAGCAACGGTCAAGCCATCGGTGAGTCAGGTCCATTGACTTTTTTGTGTATTCATAATCACCTGAGAAAGGTGGGCACTCATCAAAGGCCATAATTATATCGCCACCGATTATGCGCTGAATGTCCATGACTGTCTCGGGAGCAAATAGGTGCCTCGACCCGTCGATATGTGATTGGAACGTAACACCTTCCTCTGTTATCTTCCTCGTTCCTGCCA
>PSRA01000046.1 GCA_003175695.1 Bacteroidota bacterium
TAGTAGTAACCAAATTGTGATACCTTGCCTGTACAGGAATTATCTTTGCTTTGCAAAAATAGAATTCTAAAATAGCCAACAGGTGATAGGTGTTTTCAAGCAAAAAAACTCGAGCAATGCTTTGCTCTTATTCGTCTATGCGCTGGTGCTAAAATTCGCCATCTTTCTTCATCCGGTATTGCCCGTTTTGCACAAGGAAGACAACTACCTGTATCGATTTATTTTGAATGGCCTGGAGGCCATTTTTCATCAGTCGGCCCTTCCCTTTGCCATCCTTACTTTCCTGTTGCTTTTTACACAGGCAACCCTCTTCAATACCATTTGCAATTATCATAAAATTCTGCCCAAACCGAATTTCCTTCCTGGCATGGCTTATATCCTGGTGACGTCCCTTCTCCAGGATTGGAATCATTTTTCAGCACCGCTGCTGATCAATTCGATCATGATCTGGAGCTGGTACAGGATGATTGCATTATACAATACGCATACTCCCGTGGCCGCGATCTTCAATATCGGCCTGATGGCTGGTCTGGCAACACTTCTTTATATTCCCGCCATCGCATTTCTCTTATTAATTATTTTCGCATTGATTATCATGCGGCCTTTCCGCATCCAGGAATGGCTGATTGGTTTTCTAGGTTTTACAGCACCTTATTATTTCCTTCTGATTATCCTGTATTTCACCAATCAACTGCACTGGAAGAACCTGATTCCGCAAGTCATTTTTACGCTGCCCGCCCTCCCGGGTTCAATATGGATCACGCTGGGCGTTTTATTGCTGGTGCTGCCTTTTATCATTGGCGGATATTTTGTTCAAAATAACCTGAATAAAATGCTGATCCATGTCAGGAAAAGCTGGAGTTTACTGCTTGCATTTTTGATCGTGGCCATACTCGTGATTCTAATTAATAAGGCTGGCACTTATGAGAATTGGATTGTAACCGCTATGCCTTTTGCGGCATTTCATGCAGCTGCATATTATTTTCCAGCCAAGCTAACCTGGCCCAGGCTGCTGCATTGGATTTGCTTCTTTTTTGTGATCGTGATTAATTATTTCATTTAGTTGACGGTTGACAGTATTAGTTGCCAGTGCCTTCTAACTCAGGCATCAAGACTGTCAACTAACAACTTAAGAATGCCTTGCCCTTTCCGCATACTTTGCTACCTTTGCAGCATAAATTTCTGCCCATGAAATTTGGAGTCATTGTATTTCCGGGATCCAATTGTGATCGGGACGTATTCGAGGCCTTGCAGGATGATTTGAACCAGGAAGTGATCATGTTATGGCATAAGGATACCGATCTAAGCATGTTCAATACTGAAGATTGCATCGTGTTGCCGGGAGGATTCTCGTATGGTGACTATCTGCGTTGCGGTGCCATCGCCCGGTTCAGCCCCATGATGCAAAGCGTAATAGAATTCGCTCAGGAAGGTGGCCAGGTATTCGGCATTTGTAATGGATTTCAAATACTTTGCGAATCTCATTTATTGCCTGGCGTGCTGCTGAGAAATGCCAATCAGCAATTTATTGGAAAGAACATTTATTTGCAGGGATACAACCAGGGAGAACATGCGCTGAAAATTCCGATTGCGCATGGAGAAGGAAGATATTATGCAGATGAGAAATTGCTTGACGAGTTAGAAGCAAACAACCAGGTGATATACAAGTATTGTGATGAGAAAGGACAAATAACTCCAGATTCCAATCCTAACGGATCCATGCGAAATATCGCCGGTATATGCAATAAAACCAGGAACGTTTTTGGCATGATGCCCCATCCCGAAAGAGCCTGCTCGGAAGCTTTGGGTAACACGGACGGAAAGATCATCCTACAGAACCTTTTTATCAATAAAAGATTGCCGGTTGTCAATCAGACGACGCAGTTGGTAAATTTTTAGTTTTTTTTAGCACCAGGTTGAGACCTTTCACCTTGTAATATTGAATTCTCAGGATAATTTTGTATAGGACTTGTTCCAACAGAATTGAACTAAAATTTCCGATTCATGAAAAGAATTCTATTCTTCATTATTTCCGTCGCCTTCACCTCTGGGATCTTTGCACAATCTAATAAACAGGTACAATGGACTTACACAGCTAAAAAGGTTGCAGAAAATACTTTTGATGTGCATATGACGGCTAGTATCAACAGCGATTTTCATTTGTATGCCCAGGAGCCAGGAGGAGACGGCCCCATTCCCACCTCGTTTACTTTTACTAAAAATCCACTATTGATTCTGGACGGAAAACCGCGGGAAGTAGGCAATGTGGTTAAGAAGTACGAACAGGCTTGGAATCACGACGTGAAATATTATGAAAAGAATGTAGACTTTGTCCAAAGAGTGAAATTAAAAGGCAACGCAAAGACAAACCTGGCCGGGAAAGTTGAGTTCATGGTTTGTAATGATCAGAAATGCCTTCCACCTTCAAATGTCGAAATAAAAGTAAATATTGGAGGATAGTCGCCCAAATGACAAGAATTTTCAGCATAAAACGAGTTCTTTACGAGAGCTCGTTTGTTTTTTTATGCTATTGAGGTTTTTCGGTTATGCCAGTATTGGATATGCTTGTTAAATTTAATCCATGAAGTTTTTGCGATTCGGCCTTTTACCTATTTTTTTGCTCGCTTTATCCGGACCACTCTGGTCACAAACGGCTGCATTTAACTGGGAAGTTGGAAGCAAAAAGATGGGAGAAGGAGTCTATGAGATTCATTTTAAAACCACTGGTTCCCAGCCCTGGCAATTATTTGGTCCGAACCAGGATATAAGTGGTGTACAGTCAACGACGGTTGAACTGGCGGATAGTTCAATAAAGATAGACAACCATTTCAAGTCTAACGGAGACGCCAAAACGATAACCAGTAAACTTTTTGATAATGCAAAATTCTCGGTCTACGAGGGTCCCGCTGAGTTCATATTGACTATTCATTTACCGGACCGTGTGCCGGCCCAGCTGCTGGGGAATTTTAATTATTCATATGGAAAGGGAGATGAATTTTATACCGGAACATATTCATTTAGTGTTGGACTGGAGGGAGGAAGGAGTGAACAGTCAAGAATCAGAATAAATAGCATTGACCTAAATAATCCGGTTAGTAATTGCGGGGACGACGGCACCCAGGGCAAAGGATTACTTAGCATATTCATATTAGGATTTGTAGGTGGCTTGATTGCCTTGATAACACCTTGCGTTTTTCCGCTGATCCCACTCACAGTTTCGTTCTTCACGAAAAGAGATGTTGGAAGAAAGAAGGGCCTGTTCAATGCCTTTTTCTATGGTGCCTGTATATTCCTGATCTATATTTTGCTGAGTCTTCCATTTCATTTACTTGATCACCTTGATCCTGAAATCCTGAATAATATATCAACAAATGTTTGGTTGAATCTGGCCTTCTTTGTCATTTTTATAGTTTTTGCCATTTCATTCTTTGGATTTTTTGAAATAACACTACCGGGGATAGTTGCCAATAAGGCTGATGCAAAGTCTGGCGTAGGAAATCTGGTTGGTATATTTTTCATGGCACTCACGCTGGCAATCGTTTCTTTTTCATGTACCGGTCCCATCCTTGGCTCTTTGTTGGCTGGCGCCCTGTCAAATAATCGTGGCGCCATACAGTTGACATTCGGCATGGGAGGTTTTGGTTTTGGCCTGGCATTACCCTTTGCTTTGTTTGCCCTTTTTCCGCGACTGCTTCATTCACTGCCTAAATCTGGCGGATGGCTGAATTCAGTCAAGGTGGTCTTAGGTTTCCTCGAGTTGGCTATGGCTGTTAAATTTCTCTCAAATGCAGACCTCGTAAAACAATGGGGATTGATAAAAAGAGAGACCTTCTTCGCGATTTGGGTCGTTATCGGAATTTTGATCATTCTTTATTTGATAGGAAAGATCCGGTTTCCGCATGACAGCCCCGTTAAAGTTTTCAGTAAAACAAGGATTACCACTATTGTGCTTTTCGCAGCAATCACCATTTACCTGATCCCGGGTCTTACAAATACGGAGTGGGCAAATCGGAGGCTCATTAGCGGTTTTCCGCCACCGTTATGCTATAGCGTGTACGGCGACCCCGTCAATTGCAGGAAGGCGGTTGAGCCCCTGCGCGACTATGAGGAAGCCCTTGCACTGGCGAGAAAGATGAATAAGCCCCTGCTCATCGACTTTACCGGTTGGGCTTGTGTCAACTGCCGGAGAATGGAAGAAAAAGTATGGACAGACCCAGTAGTCAGCCGGATGATGAAAAATGATTTTGTCGTCGTTTCATTGTATGTTGACGAAAGGAGAACACTTCCTGCTGACCAGCAGACTACTTTTATTACGAGGGATAGTTCACATAAGCAGATCATCACCGTGGGAGATAAGTGGGCCACTTTTCAGTCGGAGAATTTCAATGCCGTATCACAGCCCCAATATGCTATCCTGAGCCCTGGCGAAAAGGCACTCACAAAGACCAAAGGGTACACACCCAAACCGGGGGACTTTTCAAGGTGGCTGACTTGTGGCCTCGATGCCTTCAAAAAATCTTTGAAGTAATCATCCACGTCGTCCCTTCGTTTTTCCTTGCTTCTGAAGTCAAATCCGTTCATCAAATTCTTTTTGAACCGAACTGGAATTACAGTAACATTATCTTCCAATCCATAAATTAAATCGCAGCATATGAGAAATTCTGTAAAATCACTGCTGTACTTCATTTTATGCAGTCTAGTTACTCTAGAACTGGCTGCTCAGAACAGACCAACGGCCTCGCCGGATTCTGCAAAAAAGAGTTCAAAACCAAGCATTGCTGATAAGGTAAAGAGTAGTAAAAAAATTGAAGGGCTTTTGACTCTTTACCAGGATACTGCTACCGGCAGTGTTCAACTTTATGTCAAAAAATCTCAACTGGGAAAAGAGTTCATCTACCAAAGCTTTTCGATGGGCGGACCTACCGGGTTATTCCTCAATCAAAATATGATCCGCGCCACCTGGGTGTTTAAGATCCGCAGGGCATTTGACAAGATCGAATTTGATCAGGAAAATACCAATTTCTATTACGACTCCACCAATCCTGTTAGCAAATCAGCCAATGTTGATGTTACTAATGCTATTTTCTATTCTGAGAAAATTGCCGCTGAAGATGACAATGGTTATTTAATCGGTGTAGACGGTCTGTTCCTGAGTGATAAACTAGATCCAATAAAACCAACTCCTTCACCTACAGCTCCGCCCGGTTCTTATTTCTACCTGGGTATACTCAATTCAACTAAAAGTAAATATGATCAGATCCGGTCTTACCCGAAGAATACGGATGTGATCGTGAACCTGGATTTTGACAACCCGGTTCCATTAAACCAGGGAGGAAAAGACATCACTGATGCCCGTTATAACAGGATAAAATTTCAACATTCATTTTTGGAAGTACCGATAGATGATTTCAAGCCTCGCAAGGATGATCCCCGCGTTGGGTATTTTACTGAAGAAGTAGACAATCTCACCACTATTAATGTGCCCAATTACCGGGATTTGATTCATAGGTGGAATTTGAAGAAGAAAGACCCTGCTGCTGCATTGAGTGAACCGGTAGAACCGATTGTTTGGTGGGTGGAGAATACGACGCCGCACGAATTCAGGCAAACTATTATTGAAGCGGGATTGAAGTGGAACGAGGCTTTCGAAAAAGCAGGCTTCAAAAATGCCATCGTGATGAAGATCATGCCAGATACTGCCACCTGGGATCCCGCTGATGTCCGCTACAACGTTATTCGCTGGGTATCATCTCCAACACCGCCTTACGGAGCGATCGGGCCAAGTTTTGTAAATCCACGTACAGGAGAAATTCTTGGAGCTGACATTACCGTAGAATGGATTTCCGGCAGTTCAATCCCTCTTCAGGAAGAATTGTTTAGCGCCTATAATCCAAATGGGCCACCCAACCAGGCTCTTGAACAATCTTCTGTTCCGTCGATAAGGCGTAACCAAATGATGGCTTGCACCATCGGTTCTGAGATCGAGGCCCAGTATATTACAGGCCTGACGGCTCTTGAAACAGCGGGGGCGCCGGAAAAGGAAATTAGTGAAATGCATAAGCAATTCTTGTATTTTCTGGTATTGCACGAAATGGGTCACACCCTCGGTTTGAATCACAACATGAAGTCGAGCCAAATGCTTAGCCCTGAAGAAGTGAATAACAAAGAAATCACCCGCAAGCTGGGTTTGCAGGGATCCGTCATGGACTATCCAGCTATCAATGTAGCCCTTGATCGTAGTAAGCAGGGCGATTATTATACGACCAAACCGGGGCCCTATGACATGTGGGCTATCGAGTATGGATATACGGAAACGACTCCGGATAATGAACAAGCTGTATTGAACCAGATTCTGAACCGGAGTACTGATCCGAAACTGGCTTTTGGAAATGATGCTGACGATATGAGATCCCCGGGCGGTGGAGGCATTGACCCTCGTATAATGGTCAACGATATGAGCAATGACATGGTTGCCTATGCCATAGACCGTTTTAAACTGGTGAATATTTTGATGGGAAGACTCAAGGACAAATACGCCAAGCCTGGCCGTTCGTACACTGAGCTGAGGGCCAGGTACGGAACATTGAATAATCAAAGGTATTCGATGGCAAGTGCCGTTAGCAGGTACATTGGAGGTGTTTACATTGATAGAAGCTTCGTTGGACAATCCACTACAAACAGGCCATTTACACCAGTGTCGGTGGCTTACCAGAAAAAAGCGCTGGACGTCCTGAATAAGTACATGTTCGCCCCGAATTCATTTGATGGAGATGCGGCCTTGTTCCCTTATCTGCAACAGCAGAGGAGAGGGTTTAATTTCTTTGGAACACCGGAAGATCCAAGGCCCCAAAATGCAATATTGACTATGCAGATGGGCCTGTTGACTCATGTTTTCAGCGCAAATACACTTCAACGCATCAATACTACCTCCCTTTACGGTAACACGTATAGTGTTGCCGACGTGATGAATGATTTTACCAAAGCGATATTTGATGCTGACAAGGCAAGCGCGGTCAACTTGTACCGGCAAAATCTGCAGACTGAATATGTAAAAATGATGATTAATATCGCCAATTCAGCCACGGCGAACAATTATGATAACCCTTCCAAGGCTGCGGCATATAATAATTTGAAGAAAATAAGAGCGTTGCTCACAACCGCTTCTTCACCCAATGAACAAACAAAAGCGCATCGGGCAAACCTGACTTTCCTCATCGATAAAGCACTTGCAGTAAAGTAGCGGATGGAAGAAATAAAAAACAGGTGTCTGACAAATTTTGCAGACACCTGTTTTTTTTAATTTGGTGTCATCCTGCACCAGCCTTCCGACAGCAAGCAATCAATTTTGTTCGGATGGAGAGCCAGAATGACAAGATGGTGAAGGGTCCAAGCTTTTAAACCAGGAGCCTATATCTTCATTTGTTGAACCAAGTAAATGAACTCTAGTAATCTTCAGAATACGGTGTAAAAATTTCTTATAAAGCAATCTTTTTTTCTGTCATCATCTTACGCAGGTTAATGAGTCCGTAACGCATACGGCCCAATGCTGTGTTGATGCTGCAGTTAGTCAAAGATGCAATTTCTTTAAAGCTCAGATCGGCATAATGTCTCAGGATTATGACTTCACGTTGATCTTCCGG
>PSRA01000178.1 GCA_003175695.1 Bacteroidota bacterium
TAGCTAACTGCCCCGTGGAGGTTCGAATCCTCCCTCTACAGCTTCTAAGAAAACCCAAAGCCCGTCTGGATTAAGTTTCAGGCGGGCTAATTTTTTTGGTCCCCTTCCGGTTGGCCGCTGAGTTGGCCAAAATCTACTAGACTCAGATCAACATCTATGTCTACCTGTTAGGTGTTGCGAAGAGATTACTACCCTGAAAGATTCTGATGAAAGCAAGTATCTTAAGCTAATGAGTATTTGCAAATTCCTTGTGCCATGACGCCAGATTCGCACCTAATCAGGGCAAGGCATAGATCCTTTAGTTGCATCATGTTTTTAATTTTAAGATTTATTGAAATATTTCACTTTGAAACCAGGTTCGTTTTCGAGAGTGACGAATTCTTTATCACCTGTGATGAGAGTTGCTTTCTTGGATATCGTGAGTGCTGCTGCAAACGCGTCCGCGTATGAAAGGGAGTACTTAGATTTTATTAATGCAGCTTCGATACAAAACTTTAAGTCTGGCTCAATGATTTCGAGCGGCATTTGCCTGATAGCATCCAATGCAATTCCAGAATTCTTAATATTACTCTTGCGCGCAATCATATAATAAATCTCCACAACGTTGATGGCGGATATATATCCTTCGCTTTCATCATTGGCAATCTTCACTAACAGATCACGTACAATTTCATATCCGGATTCTTGTCGGAATAGCGCAATCAGGGCAAAACTGTCAAAAACTATGCGTTTCTTACTTGTTCCGACTTTCATTTTCATTATCCTTTTCTTCTTTCTTCCAAGCCTTGTATTCAGCCTCTGAAGGAGATTCATCTTTAAGCAATCCAACGAACTTATTAAAGAATTGCTCATCCATAGGTTTTATGACCACTCCTTCCTTGGATTCGATAAAAGCAACTTTTACCCCTGCTTTAATCCCATATTTATTCCGTAAGCGCTTGGGAATCAGCAATTGACCCTTTGACGTTAAAGTTGATGTTTCCATACTTTTTGCTTTTGTATAACAAATGTACAAAAGTGTTACCAACAACAAAAGTGTTACGACATAAATTTTTGGAGATTTATCTTTCTTTTATGACATTTCCTATCAAGGGTACAGTCGCAACACATGGAGCCAAGAGGTTAGCTTCAACCGACCAACCTGTTAGGCTGTACCGACACTTGCAAATTCATTGGGAAATGACCTTTGGTACAACCTGGTTATTGATTACAATGGCAAGAAGATGAAGAGTACAGGGAGCATTTTCGATAGTTTAACTGGCCCCTTGAATCATTTTTGGAAAATTGCTATAAGCACGTTGAATTAAAAAAAGTTCAGTGCATCAGGGCCAACTTTAAAAGCGTTTGCAAAAGGTTACCGTACCTCCCTCTACAGCTTCTAAGAAAGCCCGTCTGGATTAAGTTTCAGGCGGGCTAATTTTCTTAATTCCCTTTGCAACAGGCGACCGGGCGCCAGCCGGTACAACAGCTACGGATAAACGAAAATTCCGCTTACTTAGATCAGGCATCCGGATTGGGAAGAAGCCTGAATAATAATTCGCTTACTGAAATTCTGAAAAAGCTTACCCAAAGAAGACACAGAGAACCCGGGGTGGATTACCTGAACGGCCAACATTCATACTCTCAAAGGAAATAACAACATCTGAAAAGGACAGCTTATCCCTCTCCAAGCGTTATTTCTTTCGTAATACCATTAACCTTAACATTTTTCACACCCAATTGGCACGAAATTGGGCATTCGGAAGACAAGAAATTGGAAGTATTATGGAATCAGTGAAGAGTAAGAAATGGTGGGATGGCCTCGTGATTTTTTCCCTGGTTGCCGGCATCATTTGTTTTGGATTCGTTTTTGCAGATTCATTTTCTGATCATGACAAGATACTCCACTTCTCAGCTCATTTTGGGATGAGCTTCATGATCCTCTCCTTTACTTACGCTTTTTGTTACCTGAAATGGAGAATGGGAAAATGGAGTTCTTATTCAGTCTCCATCTTAATAACCCTTCTCATTGGGTCGATTTATAAAATCATTGAAATCTGGGGCATGGGTCTGCTCCATAATTATGGATTAGGCAGATCCCTTGTCATCTCTGGTTGCCTTACTTCCCTGTCTCAGAACATTGCCGGCATATTAGCCGGGATGTTAATCATTCAATATTTCTTTAGCAACAGAGTTGTCCTTTTGCAATCTAAATTAAACCACGAAGTTGAAAATGAATACTAATGAAATGATGGATTTTTTAATTCACCGATGGAAGCTAAAACTTCCCGAGTTACCTTCTCTATTTTTGCATATTCCCTATTCTTCATTGAAGCCGGCGAAATTAATTTGCTACCCATCCCGACAGCTGCCACACCTGCACGAATCCAGGATAGCAAGTTCTCTTTGTCAAGGTCAACGCCTCCGGTAGGAATAAATGAAATCTGGGGAAAAATTTCTTTGATAGCCTGGACAAATGCCGGTCCGAGCAAACTGCCGGGAAATAGTTTTACCAGTTCAATGCCAAATTCTTCTGCCTTCATTATTTCAGTGACCGTCATACATCCCGGAATCCACATTACTTTTTCCGAGTATGCCGCATCGAAAATGTCTTCGGAAATACCAGGACTCACCAGAAAGTCCGCTCCCGCTTCCATAAAAGCATTAGCGGCAGATTCATTCTTAATGGTGCCTGCGCCCAGATACATCCCCGGAAACTTTTCCCCGGAAATTGTTCTCAATTTCGTGAAGACCTGCAATGCTTCCGGCCCACGATTGGTAAATTCCACAAGGCGACATCCTGCACGATATAAAGACTCCAGGATACCAGCACTTGTTTCGAAATCCGGATGAAAAAAGAGTGGTAGCAATCCTTGCTCACTTAACAAATCTCTTATCGCAATTCTTTTATCCATGACGTTATATTCTTGATTGAATCGACTTAACAGTTTGCCTGGTGGAATCTCCCATTTCATAAAATTTTCCAAACGCTGCCGAACTGGCAAAATCAATAATATCCTGTGGTGCTAGTCGATGACAGAAGCCATATATCAATCCTGCCATAAAACAATCGCCACTTCCAACTTTATCGATGATCTTCTCGCCCGTGAATTCGCGGGAAGAATAAGATTTGTCCTCATGAAATAACAACCCATAATAGTTTACACGGGTTCCTCCATGATCAAACCGGAATGTTTGAGCGATAGTTTTTGATTTCGGAAATTGCTTACGGATTGACAAAGCAGTCCTTACTCCTTGTTCCAGGTAATCACGCCGCTCTGCACTTTCAAGATTTCTATCAACTTCTATTCCCAGCAACGCATTTGCTGACCAAATATTTCCCATCACCACATCGCAATACTGGACCAGGTTCTGTATAATAGGCCTGGGGTCACCACGCATCTGCCACAATTGAGCCCGGTAGTTGAGGTCGATTGAAATCCTGATGTTTTTTGCAGAAGCTGCCTTGATTGCCTCCTCACAAACAGAAGCTATATCGCCAGTCAAAGCCGGGCTAATCGCGCTGAAATGAAACCATCTCACATCTTTCAGGATATCGTCCCAATCGAGAACACCGGGCTTGAGATCCGAGAAAGAAGATCCGGCCCGATCGTAGACTACACCAGTATGTTTTAAATCGGCGCCCTGCGGCAAGAAATAAATTCCCACCCTTTCTCCGGAAAAATGTATAGCCGAGCTATCAATTTTTCTTGAATCAAGCTCCGCCACAATTTCATCTGACAAATAATTCTTGGGCAATGCAGTAACGTATTTTACCGGCAGCTGCCAGCAAGCCATTGCGGTGGCTACATTCAATTCAGCCCCACCTACATAAACGGGCATTTGAGCATCATGAATCCATTTTCCATGGAGGGCGGGAGACATACGAAGTAATAACTCGCCAAAGCAAAGTATTTTATTCATGATACCATCCGGGCTTCCTTTCCCTGATCAAGATATAGCCAGTTGAAATAATTCCTGGCGTTATAATAACAGATATCTGAGATTATTTTTCCTGCCCAGTCGGGATCATTAGGCAATTCACCATTTTCAATCTCTTCACCAAACAGGTTACAAAGAATCCTGCGAAAATATTCATGCCGTGGGTAAGATAAAAAGCTTCGTGAATCAGTGAGCATGCCTACAAACCTGCTCAGCAAACCCATATTGGAAAGCGTATTGATCTGCCTGACCATTCCATCCTTTTGGTCCATAAACCACCAGGCAGAACCCCATTGTATTTTCCCTGCAGACGATCCATCATTAAAATTTCCAATCATCGTTGCCATTACTTCATTATCTGAAGGGTTGACATTGTATAAAATCGTTTTAGCTAACTGATTGTCTTTATCCAGCCGGTCAAGGAAAGATGATAAAGAACGGGCTTGGGGAAAATCGCCAATAGAATCCCAACCGGTATTGGAACCAATTTTTTTTGTCATCCTGGAATTGTTGTCCCTAATGGCCCCCAAGTGGTATTGTTGCACCCAGCCTTTCTCATGATTCCATTGAGCAACATAATGTAGCATCACGGATTTAAATTGGATCACTTCCTTTCTCTCTAATTGATCTCCTTTAAATGCTTTATTAAAAATTCTTTCAATTTCTTTTTCCGATGCTTGTTCAGCATACATTTCTTCCAGACCATGGTCAGCAACTGAACATCCATTTTCGGCAAAAAAGTCATGACGACTCTTTAGTGCATCCAGGTATGAATGGAAAGTATGAATGTCCACATTCGCAGCCTGCCCCAAAGACTTTACATACTTGTTGAACCACGAAGCATCGTCAACTTTGATAGCAGCATCCGGTCGAAATGCAGGAAGCACTACCACCTCATATTCTTCTTTTTTTAATTGCCGGTGATAGCGAAGATCGTCGACAGGATCGTCGGTTGTGCATACCAGACGTACATTCATCTTGCGCAAAAGATTCCTGACAGAATAAGCTGGCGTTTGCAGGGCTTCGTTGCAAGTCTCGTAAATATACCGTGCAGTTCCCGGGCCCAATATCTGATGAATGTCAAAATACCTTTGTAATTCGAGATGGGTCCAGTGAAACAAGGGATTCCGGACGGTAAAAGGAACAGTAGCTGCCCATTGTTCAAATTTTTGCCAGTCAGACTTGTTCCCCGTGCAATAACTTTCGTCCACTCCATTTGCACGCATTGCCCTCCATTTATAGTGATCAGCTGCCAGCCAAATCTGGGTGAGGTTTTCAAATTGCGTATCTTCTGCAATTTCCTGCGGTGGGAGGTGACAATGATAATCTATGATGGGCATTTTCTGCGCAAAATCATGGTAGAGGTACTGCGAAGTCTTATTGTACAACAAAAAATTCCCATCTAAAAAATGACGCATACAATGAAATATTCGTTGGTTAAATGCTGATTAAATCAATTTGTGAATCATCTTTTGGAACAACCCATTTTTTCGGAACTGCTTATTTACACAAACTCGACCGCACATTCCTCCAAAAAAGCCCGAACACCCTTTTGCTGCATCAGCTCCATTTTTTCCTTTACTGACGACGTAAATCCAGGCAATTCATTCAGATCCCTTCCCCACAATTGCTTTTCCCCCAAAATGGAAAAAACTACGCCATGAGGATTTTTCCATTTCTCCGCGTAGATCAAAGCGTTATTATCATCAATAAGATAATCCTTTCCATTGAACTCGCCATAAAACTGTCCATCAACTGAATTCACCGGCCTCATAAATAAGATGTGAGCCGCAAATCCTATTGCCATAAAACCTGGCACCGAACCAAATCGCTCATAATAACGCAAAAGCAACGGCAAATTTCTCATATTCATCTTGGAAGAATATTGGAGTGTTATGCTGAGCCATTTATGATTGAGAAAAGGATTTCGAAAGCGGTCCAATACCTGTTGAGAGAAGACCATTGCCATGTCCGAGGTCAACTCGTGGTCGGTGATCGAAGGAATAATTTCACTTACCATCAAGCTGTTGATATAGGCAGAAAAATTTTTGTCCTGCATGGCTTCCTTTACCGTGTCAAAGCCTGACAAGTATGCCAGTCCACAGGCATGGGTATGCGGGCCATTCAACAACCGCAACTTGAGTTCGCGGTATATGCGGATGTCGGGTGCCACGACTAACCCTTTATCAACACCAAGCGAGTTGAGCAAGCTGGCAGCCTTGGCGTTGCTTGTTTCAACTGCCCAAAGACAATAGGATTCAGACATAATCATCAGGTCATCCTGATAGCCAAATGCAGCCTCTGACTCTGCCAATTGTTGAGCGGGCAATCTACCAGGTACAATTCTGTCAACAAGCGAGCTGCAAAATTCATTGGCTTGCGTTATCCACTGGACAAATTCTTTTTCCAAACCGTTACATGCAGCGAGCGCCAAAACAATTTCCTTAAGCCTCTTACCATTGTCGGGAAGCAATTCAGTGGGAATGATCACCATTCCTTTGTCTTTTTCTCCCGAAAAGATCTTGAATCGCTGGTAAAGGAAAGCCAGTAATTTTCCTGGATAGGATTGTGGTGGCGCTGAATGAATATTCTCATTTACCAGTCTGATTCCAACTTCGGTTGTATTGGACACTATTAATTCCAGGTTTGGATCGCAGGCCAATGCCAATACTTCTTCCCATGCAGATTTGGCATCAATAACTCGACTAATGGATGCATTTATGATATTTTCCTGGATATTTATTCCGTTTTCAATACCCCGAATGCAGTGTGTGTATAGGTTGTCCTGGCGTGAAAAAGCCCCTGCTTCGCCACCTGAAGTAGATTTTATCAGTACTATTCTTCCGCCAAATTTGCCTGCTTTATTTGATTTGTCAACAAAATAATCGATCAACCCTCTTAATAAGACGCCCGTTCCGAATTGAACCACTTTTTCAGGAAAGTCAAACTGATTTTCTGCAGGAACTGTTAGCGCATTCGTTTTAAGCTGGCCAATAATTTTTCTAGAAAGATTCATATTCCATGAGTATTAGCTTAGCGTCTCGACCTAAATATCAAAGAAATTCAGACAAATTCTATTTTTGCGGCGAATGGCACAAAAAAAACTACAGCGTTTCGAAGCAATCAAATCTTTTCCAAATGTATTGCAATACCCCGAAGGAATGGCAGGGAGATGGCATGAATTCTTCAAAAATGATCATCCCATCACATTGGAACTTGCCTGTGGCAAAGGAGAATATACAGTGGGACTGGCTAGAATGCATCCAAATCAGAATTTTATTGGAGTTGATTTGAAGGGAAACAGGATTTATGTAGGCGCCCGCACCTGTCTTGAAGAAAAAATTTCCAACGCCGCTTTTTTGAGAACCCAGATTGACAGGATCAGCTACTATTTTGTACCGAATGAAGTAAAGGAAATATGGCTGACTTTCCCTGACCCGCAATTACGGCGGTCAAAGGCAAAGAAGAGATTGACCCATCCAAGATTTTTACGACTTTACCAGCAAATACTTCAGCCTGGCGCCCTGATTCATTTAAAGACAGACTCTCCCGTCCTGTTTCAATTCACGCTTGCTGTCATAAATTTTGCCGGGCTTCAGTTACACCAAAAAGTGGACGACGTGTATAGTATGGAATCAAAAAGTGAAGAGTTGAAAATCCAAACGCACTATGAAAAGATGGATATCGCACAAAGCCGGAAAGTCCATTATATTTGTTTTTCCCTGCCCTCAACTCCATTACCTGCCATAGATTCAGTTTTACACGAGTACATTCAAGAAAATGAAACAGGAGCTGATTGAAGGAATTGACTTTTATTACCATGAGAACGGCCTGATGGTGCTTACGGAAAAATATCATTTGGACCGGGGCTATTGTTGTGGTAACGGCTGCAGGCATTGCCCTTATGAATATCAAAATGTGCCTGAACCAAGGAAGAAAGAACTGTTGGAATCGCGAGTCAGAAGTAGGGAGTCAGGGGTAAATCCGAACATATAAGACATTTTCTTTTTCTCAAGTTCACCTGACTGCTGGCTCCCGACTATTAACTGGTTAGTTTGAAAGAGTGAAACAAAAATCAACCATAAAAACCATCAGGCCTTCGGGCAAAAGAGAAGAATCTTTTTTCGAATTGGTATACGAAGTAGCGAGACAAATTCCTAAAGGGAGAGTTACTTCATATGGCGCCATTGCTGCCTGCCTGGGAACCAAATTATCTGCCAGAATGGTAGGTTGGGCGATGAATGGTGCACATCAGGTTCGCCCTAAAGTACCCGCACATCGTGTCGTAAACCGGTTGGGCATTCTCAGCGGCAAGCACCACTTCGGTCCCCCGGGCAAAATGCAGGAGCTGCTGGAAAAAGAAGGAATAAAAGTAAAGGATGACCAGGTTGTCGACTTGAAGAAAATATTTTGGGATCCCGCAAAGGAACTAATATAGATTTCTCACAGATACCGCTTATGCATATGCGCAATCAATAGTATGGATTGATCATCAGATACACAGCTACCCCCGTTACCGAGACATAGAACCAAA
>PSRA01000039.1 GCA_003175695.1 Bacteroidota bacterium
GGCATCCAATATGAACCCATTTTTGAAGACAGGCTTCTGGCGATTGTTTCCGCTGATCACCGCCTTGCCGCCAAGAGCAGAATTGATATCAAGGATTTTGAAGACGAAGAGTTATTCCTGCATTATCATGACCCTTCTTCCGGCAGTCTTCCCATGATTGAAAATCTGTTGAGAATGCGTCAGGTTAAAACAAAATACATACATCGGATCCATTATACGGACGCAATAATTGAACTGGTTAATGCCAATATGGGCATAACGGTCCTGGCTGACTGGATCGTTCAGCCTTACCTGGAAACCAAAGACATCGTGGCCCGGCCACTACCTCCGGAAGTCGCCAAACGAACCTGGTATGCAGCAACATGCAACCAGAATCTGCCTATCCGGAATTTCCTGGATAGCCTCAAATATAATTTTTCGGAAATGACTATGCGAAATGCGGCTCTGCAGCTTAAGCAGGTTGCTTTGGATATTTGATACGGGGTGCGGGGCGCGAGGTACGAGTTACGAGACAATGCGTCTAGTCCCATTATCCCGTACCTCGTGACCCGCGGCACGTGTCGAAAATCCATCACCCAGTCTTACTTCGCTTCTCTTTCTTTTATTCCACAAACACCAATCCACACGGTGATACCTAAAACCCAAACTATCGTGAGCAGAGCAGAAGAGATATATTGCATGTTCAGGTAAAGAACTGAGCTGATAACGCTAATGCTAACGATCAAAATGAGGGTCAATGCAGGTAAAAATGTTTTCATTCTAGTACTTTTTAGGATTAAATGATGATACTTTATGATAACCGCTTGTCAAGCAGCGGGACTATCCTAATTCGCATAGAATTATTGGGAAATAAATGCTTCGGAATTTTCCGGAAATTGGAAAAAGCTCAGGTTTTATCCTGCGGCAAGGAAATAATCAATAATGGAAGATTGGAATAGCGGCTTTTGCGGGAGATTGGGTACGAATGATGGCACAAGATTGCAATTTTTTTTGAATAATGCAAGTTTCCCTAAGTAAATTTTCTCCGGCTAGGATCGTAAAAACACTATCTATTCTTTTTAACATTATAGGCGTCCGCCGACATTTTTTAATAAGAAAATTATCGGAATCTGCGTTACTATCCGGCGGCTTGAGTATCTGAATTTAAAACTGTATTTTGTTTTATTACGTCCATTTTCCTAATCGATAAAGCATGAAATTCTTTCAGGTAAGACTGGCTCAAATCCAGGGAAAAATAAGATCCCGTCGATTAGATCGTGGTGTAGAAACTTCCCCAGCAAAATCTCTATTGTTATTCCAACATCTCAAGCCAAAGGGCTTAAGCATTGGCATGGGATTTCTGACTCAGAAATCACATCACTTCCTTGAAGACGTGAAGTCTATCGGTTTCACCAAAACGATGGACGACCTGGACCGTCGAAAATTGAGTATATTCAATCAACTTAACTTCTTTCAGCTGGTAACAGGTCTCATTGTCCCTATTACATTTTTGTTTGGCCATTCCAAATTTGCATTAAACTCATTCATCATCGCCAGCCTGCCGGCTTTGGTAAGTTTTATTGTCCTCTACTTTAACCTATACCGCAGATACCAAGCGGGTATGATTGTTTATTTCATTTTGTATCCGGTCGTTACCAGTTTTGTATATATGAAAGGGATGAATCTTGGTGTTGAATTATTCTTCATCCTGTATGGCATCCTGTCTGTGTTTTTTCTGCAGGAGATCAGTCACATGCTCTTTGCAGTGACACTATCGATGGTGAGCTATTTTATTTTGGCTGTGATATGTAAAGATTATACATTTCAACTGCAGACGGCTAATTTCTTTTTTTATGTTTTTAATCAGATAGCTGCGATGGTTTTTATCTTCTATGGGCTTTATCTCATTAAAAAAGAAAACAACCTGTACCAGTTTGGAATTTTGGGAACCAACAAAGCGCTTCAGGAAAACAATATAAAAATTGAAAAACAAAAAGCAGAAATCGAGCAAAAAGCAAAGGAACTTAGTGAGCTGAATTCTCTCAAGAATAAATTATTCTCAGTTATTGCTCATGATCTTAAGTCGCCAATGTATGCCTTGAGAAATCTATTCACTCAGATTCAACAGCAGCATCTTCCCTTAAAAGAGTTAAAATCCCTGATACCGGATGTAGTGAATGATTTAAACTATACGACCGGCTTAATGGATAACCTCTTGCAATGGGCCAAAAGCCAAATGCAGTCGGGCACCGTTCATTTGCAGACCATAGATATTTCTGATTTGACAAATGAAGTCGTGAATTTGCTGCTTTTGCAGGCCACATCAAAAGAAGTTGTGATCCGCAACCAGGTAAAATCTAAATGCTATGTGCTTGCAGATAAAGACATGATCCAACTCGTCTTAAGAAACCTGTTGTCTAACGCCATCAAGTTCACACCTGAAGGGGGATCGATCTGGATACGTCTTATTGAAGATGAAAACAAATATCACATTACAGTTCAGGATACCGGGATCGGCATGACTAAAGAAGCACTGTCAAAGATCAGCGACAATAATTACTATACGACCAAAGGAACCTCCAGTGAAGCGGGTACAGGACTCGGCATTATGTTATGCCGCGAGTTCCTCTTAAAGAATGGAGGCAAACTCCAAATAGAAAGCGAAGAAGGGAAGGGGAGTCGGTTTTCTTTTGATCTGCCGAAAGCCTCCTAGTTTATCTCACGTACAAGCGCAACAGAACGCTACATCACTTATTCTTTTTTGACACCATACTCATCACCGCATCCTTGTAATTATTTCCAATCGGAATGGTTGCCTGCATCGTCTCCACGGAATTCCCATAAATACTTTTGATATAACTAATGGCAACAATAAAGGATTTGTGAACCCTGATAAATTTATCGGAAGGCAATATGCTTTCAAAATAATTCATCGTTTGATGAGTAACCAGCCGATAATCACTGGTGTGAATCTTCAGGTAGTCCTTCATAGCCTGCACAAAAATGATCTCGGAGAAATTTACTTTGAAGAATTTATTGTTTGATTTAATAAAAATATGATCAGCCTGGGCACGCTGCTCATTTGCCGTCAAACTGATGAGCCTGCTATCAGTGACCTTGTTGACTGCCTTGGTGAACCTTTCCAGCGAAATAGGTTTCAACAAGTAATCGATCACGTTGAATTCATAGCTCTCCAGTGCATATTCGCCATAAGCCGTGGTAAGAATCACAAGAGGAGGATCGACCAGTGACCGAAGAAACTGCAACCCTTTTACGCCAGGCAATTGTATGTCGAGGAAAATCAAATCTACCTCCTTTTGCTTTAGCACAATCATAGCATCTGCGGCATTGTTGCAAACAGCTACCAGCTCAAATCGATCAAATTTCTTCAGATGATTTTCAATAACCTGCTGGGCGAGTATTTCATCTTCTACTATGATACATTTTATCATAGTGTAGGGGTTTTACAATTAATGATACGGTAAAAGAATTATTACTTAAAATTACATCGAGCGTATGTGAATCGGGGTATAACATTTCAAGACGTTGCCTCGCATTCTTGAATCTTACCAGGCTCTCTTTTCTTTGTTGCTTTTCTGTTTGAATAATATTCAGGGCATGTGTATCCGGATACAATAATTCAAGCAGGTCCTTGCTATTTTTTATCCCGATCCCTTCAATTCGCTTCGACTGTGTTTCAAGATCAATATCCGTATTATTTATGACAGTAAGCGTGATTTGAGTATCTTCTACTTTGATTGTGATATAAATAAACGGATTGGTATAAGAATCATTGAGCGCATGCTTGAAGCCATTCTCTATAAAGGAAGTAAAGAGGAAGGGTTCGATCATAATGCCTTCGGGGTCTCCTTCTACAATGAATTTCACATCAGCCGCATGTCTTATCTTTTCGATCTCAATATAATTGCCTATGAATTCAATTTCTTTCTTCAAAAGCACTCTTGGCTGGTTGCATTCATAGACAAGATAACGCATTAGATCGGCCAGTTTCACGATAACTTCCGGCGCCTTTTCAGATTGCTGAAGGCTAAGCGAATAGATACTGTTGAGGGTATTAAAAAGAAAATGCGGATTGAGCTGCGATTGAAGATATTTCAATCTATAAAGGATATTATCCTTTTGCAAGCTTGCCAATTGCTCTTCTTCGTCAACGATTTTTTTCACGTAGGCGGCAGCGGTAGCAAAAATGGAATTGATCACGATCCATATCGATTCTCTGAAAAATACTTTTGGCCTGTAAGTGAAATAAGCCTCCTCAATCAATAACGGCTGAAAGTCCAGAACAATTGAATAGATAGCAAATGTAATGGCATGCATCAATAAGAAAAAACCAACTGATAAAAGTGCGAAAACGAAATAGCGATGACGGAATAAAAAACGCGCCACTACTAGTCTTGAAAAGATCATGTAAATCGGAAGGAGTGCGAGATTGATGATAAACAATACAATCCAGATCCTGCGATCTATCCAAAACAAAGTAAGCGAATTCACCAGTGGCTGGAGGATCGCTAATAAAACCCAGCAAAATATTTCAGTATTGTTGGTGGGCGCCAGTTTCCGATCATTATCATATTCCATAAATCAAACATTGATATAAAATTATTGCAGAAATTCAGTCATTTTCGACAATTGAAGAAGGTATTTTTTTCGTCGGCATGCATCCTGCTTTTGTCGAATAGTTATTGAATCTTGTCGAATATAATTGTTGGGCCGATTCATATACCGGCAGTAGGGTTTTCCCATTTTAAGGATTACATGGCAGGCCATCAAAACTGAAATATGAAAAATAGGCAGGCATGACTTCGGCCTGGTCTACGGGCCCCTTTAACGCAAAGAGGGCAATATATTTTGGATGAAAATCGAACTCAAAATTCACGGCCTCTTTGAAAGCAAAATTTTCCATCGGGCTACTCGAATAAAGCAATCTTATTCGATTTTGCTTTTTTTCAATCCGCAGTCCGGATTTTTGCATATTCCCTTTTATCAACTCTTCGTTACCTGCTGCCGGATTAAAAAGAATTTTGTGAGCTACTTCTTCGGGTTTGTTCGACCCTTCGCCTGAAGATGTAATTGCCTGGACAATGATTTCTTTTGGCACAGAAAATCCTCCGAAAAAATCATTATAGGCAATGGATAAACGTAGTGCCTTTCCTTTGAAATTGGTGTCTTCAAGAAGAAGAATACCGGCCTGCTGCCAGTTTTGTGCAGGCACAAATCCGGATAAATGGACTTCTGTAGTAAAGCATTCGTCTTCTATTTTCCTCACCAAAAGATTTTTTATCGATAGAGCCTTGCCAGTAGAATCTGGCCAGTTATCACCCTTCAAAGTAAAAAGTGCCAAATGATTTGCTTTCGAAGCCCTTTGATTCCAATACAATGTATCTTCCCCCTTGACAAACCAATCATGTTCATTCAGCGAATCGGGACTAAGTGAATGAAAATCCTCGACGAAAGGTTTGGCTGCCATTGGGTTGACAGGATGGTGACCAATGAAAAAAACGACAATTACCAGGATGCCTGCCAACAAAAGCAGTGGAATGGGTACTGTAGACTTAATGGCGACCTCCTTCTTTTTATAAAATTGTTCTTTGTATTGGTACCAGTAAGGAAAATGGCTCTCCTTGTTTTTTCTTTGAATTTCATCAGTGGCAGGTGCATCCAAAGCATATCGCGCTAACGTATCCATGGTAGAAACAGACGGATTTTCTTCTTTGCCTTTTGACAGATCCATCACCCATCCGGAATAATTTTTAAGACTCTTGGCTCCAATCACAAGGCCGGTCTTTTCAAAGACCTGGTTGGCCATGAGCTTGGATTCTGCTTCTGACATTGGCAAAGGAGGAATATGTCCAAAACATTTTTGAACGGCATCTTTAAACAAACTAATAAAAGCAACTGCGTCAGCTTTGTTCATGCTCAGTTATTTTTCCGAATTCGCATTTCCCGCTGATTTCCATTCCACTGCCCCGTGAATTCCACGCCAATACTGGATATTTTTCCCTTTGGACCCGAGATTTACCAAAGATTGCTCAAGTCATTTATCTATGGTAAAATTATCGAATGTCGCCCACTTAAAAATTTGCTCAGTGCTTGTTGCTCTAGCCCTGGCGCTGCAGAGTCATTCTCAGAATCTTCAGTTGCACTATGACTTCAGGCACACCCTGGATCCGGCACATAATGCCAGCAATTTTCCCACCGTTTACTTTGAATATTTTAAATCCCAGGATTCCGGAAGGGCATTTATCAAACCCGGGTCGTTCCTCATAAAAATGCAGGCAGATTTTCTCGGACAGCGAAATAATATGGGTAAATTCTTCATGCAGGTGGCCCAAAGTTTCCGTTTCTGGAAACCGAAGGTATTCCTCGTGGCACAATTCAGCAGCGGCATGGGTGTCACTGAGCCCAAACAATACAGTTATTATATCAGTAATGCCTATTCGTTCGGAATTTCATACCCGTTTCAATGGAAGGGTGGGTGGTTTAATTCAATGCTTACTTATACTTATAATGCTCTTGCAAAACCAAGCCATGATTTTCTTTACTCGTTCTATTGGGGTAAAGGATTCTGGAATTATAAATTTGAATTCATCGGTGATTTTGAAGTGTATTCCCTTAACAAGAACCAGGGAGATGAGCTGACAAAGAACCTGGAAGGAAAATGGATCTGTTTTTTTGGTGAACCACAATTCTGGTATAACCTAAACAAACACCTGGCCCTGGGGTCCAAAATCAATCTCTATTATCACGTCCTGAATTTCGATGATCATTTCCAGGTATATCCAACCATCGCTCTTAAGTATAAATTGTAATTTGTGGTGCCGGGATCTTCGACCTGAAAAGATTCCCGTTCCTGTTAATTATGAACCGCATCGATCGGATAACGGCCATCCTGATACAACTGCAGTCGAGAAAAATAGTGCGCGCGCAGGAAATTTCGGACCGATTTAAGATCAGCCTGCGGACAGTTTATCGCGACATAAAGAGTCTTGAAGAAGCGGGTATTCCTATCCTCGGTGAAACCGGTGTTGGATATTCTATCATGGATGGATACAGGCTGCCACCTGTCATGTTTACAAAAGAAGAAGCCATCGCTTTTCTGACAGCAGAGAAACTCATTGAGAAATTTACCGATCACTCTACGGGCAGCAGTTATAAATCAGCCATGTACAAGATCCGGTCAATACTTCGAAGCAACGAAAAAGATATGCTGGAAAATATTGAAGACCACATCGAAGTGATCAGGAGATATTCTCCCTTTCACTCAGAATCGGTCGATAATACGCTTCAAATGATTTTGAAAAGTATCTCAGACAAGAAAGTCCTGCATATTGAATACGAGGCTTTCAACGCTACGGAAAAAACTAGCAGGGATATTGAACCGGTCGGTATATTCTATTCGGGAGGTTATTGGCATACTATTGCATTTTGCCAATTGAGAAAGGATTACAGGGACTTCAGAACTGACCGGATCAGCCAGCTCAAAATGACTGAAATGATCATCCATGATAATCATCCCACCCTTCAATCTTATCTTGAAAAGGTCGCCCGGAAAGAGAACCTGGAAAAGGTAGTAATCAGCATCGATAAAAAGACGGCGAAATACCTACAGGAAGCAAAGTATTACTATGGATTTGTAGACCAGTCAGCCCAGGGAGACAGAGTCCTTATGAATTTTCTCACCCCTTCTTTAGACATTTTTGTCAGGTGGTTTTTTATGTTTGCTGACATGGCGGAGATTTTAGAGCCATATTCAGCCCAGGGCCTCATGAAGGTTCATATTGAAAAACTCGCAAAAAAATTTTGAACGTCTGGGAGTTACTGACATAACGCTGTCACCTGCCGGTTGTTGCTTTGTATCATAATCACAACAAGATGATGCAAATAACATCCCGTTTATCCGCCGGGCCATACACCCAGAATGACACAATCACAGCAAGTAAAGCCTTTGTCAATCAATTAATAACAAAGCTTATTAAAAAATTCATCCATTTCATAACAGATAGAATCCTGGATATTTTAAATGCCCGAAAAGGTGGTTGCCTGGTAATTTTTGGAATTTCCGTTCGAACCAATTACTGCTTTTTTAAAGAAGATTAATCTTATTTCTTTTTCATGCAGTATAGCAGTCGTTCTGTCCCAGGGACCGGTTTTCTTTCCACTATATCGAAATATTGGCCAAAAAAGGATTCAAAAGCGGGAACGTCGTAAGGTTTGTGGTAATTGGTCTTCAGTCGGATCAGCTGTTGAGACTTTTCATCTTCCAGTGGAACAAATTCAATGATAAGCATATTACTGCAAAGGTCGGCTAACTGCATGGCTACATCTCCCAGTGGAATATTTTTGCTTAATACCAAATGGTGGACGAGCGCAAGTGCAGCTATCCATTCTGATTGGGCCCTGGTGGCGAAAGATTGCCTTTCGGCATTTCGAAATCCTGTGGATGGCGGGGGATTCGTCAGATCAATACAAAGTGGCAAAATATTGGAGTGACCCTTCGATTTTTCGGAAAGATACAGGCGGTTGATGCACTGACTGTCAAAATCTGCTGCGATAACAAGGTCAGATCTTTCTGCTAATATTTTTGAGAAATAACCATCGTTACAACCTAGATCCATAACCCTTCCTTCAATTTTAGTTGGCAAAAGCTCCCGAAAAATATTCTCTTTGACTGAAAGGTAATTTTGACTCAGAATCGTTTCATCATAATAGTGATTCCAGGTCGATTTATGGCTGCTATTGAGTGTAAGTCGCCTGATTGTCGATTCCAGGTGATCAATCAATCTTATCAATTTGGTTTTACTAAATGCCACGTGATTTTTCTGTTGAGACTGGCTATTGCCAACCCTGTTTTGCAAAAAAACGTGCAGCCAGACACTTAAGCTGGTCTTGCTTTTTCCTGGAAGCAATTTTGAAGTTACACCAACGGGAATTCCATCAAGAAATATCGAAAGCAATTTTTGCGCGTCTATTTCACGGTAATGCTCAATCAGTAGTGGAAAAAGAAAGCTTTCGCAAAATTGCCTGTAAGCAATCCATGGCTTTTTCTCATCATATTTTTCAAACGAAAGTGTATCGATGAAAATTGGCTTACCTGCTTCGAATTGAACGTTGAAGCCTGTGGCGTCCTTAAGTATCATCCCATGGTTTATGCTGACTTTCATAATCTTCAAAGTAAGCAGTGCAGCGTCTTTTAATTGATCAAAACACCACTCATAGGGATAACTGATAAATGATATTTGCCGGGGCAGAAGTGTACTGTACCAATTTTGCGAACCAGTCAGGTTTTTATTGATTTCCTCGTGCGCGATCAGCAGGTTCTCTTCTTTTAATTTTGAATATAGCCCGGAGGAAATGAAGAGTTCATAATCTTCTTTATAAGCCAGATTGATTTGTCGGTAATATTTTCCATTGTAAGAAAAAATGAATCCTGAGGGATCTTTATAAGAAGCAGGATGATGAATCTGTTCGGGCATGGTATGGTCAAATTAGCAATGGTTCCGGATATTATGGTAAAAGAATAACCTTCACGTAAAGCTTAGCTTTCGTATCAATTTGTGAGAATATGTGGATATGGGATTGTGAATCGCGGAGGTAGGAGAGTCAGAACCTATTTGATGCCATTGGTCGCATCGTCTTTTTTCGCACGAACGAAAAAATTCTTGATCTTCCACCACAGGCCTTTAAAGTAAAATACACCTGCCAACACGCCCGCAATGATCATTTGCACGAGGTAACTTCCACTGCCTGGGTCAATATATAATAACACTTCTTTCATGAGAAAGGGTTTTGTTAATTCGGACCGTCAAGATAGTAAAAATTTCAAATAATATCACAATTACTTCATCTTGAATTAACATTATAATTTAGATATTTCTGGCAAAAATGCAGTCCTCGCCGTATCCTTCCTTGCCCGTGCTCATGACGGCAAAACAATCTTATTGTATTGAAACCGGACATATTATGTACGGAAAGCGGACGTCAATCCTGGAATAACTTATTTAATTGTTTGAGCTTCAAATAAGTCAGCAAACTTCGATAGCCGATTGCTACCAGGCAATCAAAGCGGCACTTATGAAGCCCGTCAAAAGCCTTCGCACAGAGTAAGGGATGGGAATGGATTGAGCTTTGATTATTAACTCCTGGATTCCAGGGGCAGTCTGCAAGGCGCAGGTTCGTCCGTCAATATTTCTGCGTGGTATCCGAGTTCGCTCATAAGTTGGATCAGATATCCTGAGTTGACAGGACCAGCAAAAGATTTGACACGCAGGATTCGGTCGCAATCTTCCAAATCAAAATTAACTTTGTAGTCACGAAATTTTTCATGTATACGTTCGACGAGCCATTCTGCTTCATCAGAGTGACTCACATTGGTCTTGAAAACTTCGATCATCTTCATATCATTTTTTCGTGTGTTAATACGGTTTAACAAGCTCAGAATCGTACTTCCCGGCTTCCTGAGATTTCCAATATGCTTCCATCATTTGATAAGTAATCTTTCCGAGTAAGAGCAGGTCGACTGAACGAAGGAATCGCCTCGGGTATTGACTGAATTGTCCTTCAACGTTATGCCAATTCAATTCTTTCAGTAATCCTTCAAAATAGCCATCCAATGAAATGGTCTTTTGAAAAAAAAATTTTCGCATAGGAGCTGTTTGTCAAAGTAATGGTATACAAATGTAGTGATGAACCAATCAAGAAGTGGGTGCGATAGCGACTGATTATAGGGCTGATCGCGACAAATCATCCTACATAAAAGGATTTTTAACATTGTTTTTGAACTTAAGAAAAGCGATAAACTGGTTTTTTGGAAATCAGCAAAGAGGATTTATCCATTCGCGAATAGTTCAAATTAGGTCCCCGGGCATATTTATAGGGTCAAAACGGGCTCCGTAGAGGGATCTTTTTAAAAAACACGTACCCGACAATTAGGTGCAAGAAGATTATCAAAAAATTCCTCCTTTTGCGCCCTTCGCGTTATAAATACCCCATATAAGTTGATAAATAGTTGTGTCATTATGACACAATCATAAAAAATCAATATATTTGATCTTTAGATCTTGAGAGCCCGAAAGAGTTGAAGTAAATAAAATTCAATTTGCTCTTGGAATCCCAGCCAAAATTTCAATTATGAACAAATTATTCTCTACCGCACTCGCCTTCTTTTTTGTCTGCGCAAATCTTTTTGTTAGCTCAATTTTTGCACAGAGTGGGGAAACACCACAATTGGGAAAAAGCCCGATCAAAGACGTTATCGCAGCGATGACACTCGAAGAAAAAGCCAAATTCGTTGTTGGAAACGGACTCCACATGCGTGGGTTGCCAATGGCCAATGTAGGACAAACAGAAGACAAGGTTTCCGGAGCCGCCGGGACAACATTTGCCATTCCGAGACTTGGAATTCCTTCGATAGTCGTCTCTGACGGTCCGGCCGGAGTTCGTATTGACTCAGTCAGAAAAGATGGCTCAAGAACTTACTATGCTACGGCGTGGCCTGTGGGAACGCTGCTTGCCTCTTCTTGGGATACCTCACTTGTAAAAAACGTTGGAGAGGCATTTGGATCCGAAATTCATGATTATGGGATCGACATTATTCTTGGCCCTGCTATGAATATTCACCGCAACCCGCTGGGCGGCAGGAATTTCGAATATCTTTCAGAAGATCCTTTAGTATCCGGTGAAATCAGCGCCGCATTGGTGAAGGGAATTCAAAGCAATGGAGTAGGGACTTCTATCAAACACTTCGTAGCCAATAACCAGGAAACTGATCGCATGTCGGTCAACACAATTGTCAGCGAAAGAGCCTTGAGAGAAATTTACCTCAGAGGTTTTGAGATTGCGGTCAAAGAAGCCAAGCCCTGGACGGTTATGAGTTCTTATAACTATCTGAATGTTCAATATACCTCGGAAAACTATGATCTGCTCACCACGATCCTGAGAAAGGAATGGAATTTTGGTGGTTTTGTTATGACCGACTGGTTTGGTGGAAAGGATCCGGTCGCACAACAAAAAGCTGGTAATAATTTACTCATGCCGGGAACGCCAGCCCAGTCAAAGGCCATCTTAGATGCGGTAAAAAGTGGCGCGTTGGATGAAAAAATATTAGATCAAAATATAGAAGGGATTCTGAATATTATGCTGAAATCTCCCACCTTCAAAAAATATGCTTACTCTGAGCACCCCAATTTGAAAAAGGATGCAGAAATATCCAGGCAGGCTGCAGCTGAATCGATGATCCTGCTAAAAAATAATAGCAGTGTACTTCCAATGGCAAACAAGATTCACAGCATCGCATTATTTGGTTACAGAGGTTATGAGTTAATTGCGGGAGGTACAGGAAGTGGTGACGTCAACAAAGCATATAAAATTTCCCTAGCGCAAGGATTGAAGAATGCCGGCTACCAACTCACGGACGCTGCTGCTTTTTATTCGGATTATTTAACAACAGAAAAAGCAAAGCAGCCTAAGAAGAATTTCATCGAGGAGTTCATGAATCCTACGCCACCAATTCCTGAATATGCAGCAACCAATGATTTTATCGCCAGAAACGCTTCTGCTGCAGATATCGCAATCATCACAATCGGTCGTAACGCGGGCGAGGGTAGGGACAGAAAATTGGTAGGGGATTATTTTCTTTCTGACAGTGAAAAAGATCTTATTAAAAATGTCACAAATGCTTTTCATGGTCAAAACAAAAAAGTAATTGTTGTTCTGAATATTGGTGGTGTAATCGACGTAAGTTCCTGGAAAGATTCACCAGACGCCATCTTGTTGGCCTGGCAGCCAGGTTTGGAAGGAGGAAATGCCATCGCAGATGTCCTTTCGGGAAAAGTGAATCCTTCCGGAAAATTAGCAACGACCTTCCCTTCAGCATATGAAGACGATCCCTCCTCAAAAAATTTCCCCGGAAAAGAATTTCCTGAAAAAGCGACGACTGGAAATTTTGGTATGAAATTGATTCCCGCCGAAGTGGTTTACGGAGAAGGCATCTATGTGGGTTACCGTTACTTCAATACATTCCATGTTCAACCTGCGTATGAATTCGGCTATGGCATGTCATACACTAATTTCGATTATAGCAACCTTCAACTAAGTTCATCATCATTCAATAAACAAATTACTGCCACGGTAACGATCAAAAATGCCGGAAAGGTGCCTGGAAAAGAAGTGGTGCAATTGTATATCAGCGCTCCGGCGCAAAAGCTGGATAAACCAGCAGAAGAATTGAAAGGCTTTGCCAAAACCAAATTGTTGAAACCAGGAGAATCGCAAACCATATCTTTCACCATCACACCGGAAAAACTTGCTTCTTTCGATACAAACGCCACCGCCTGGATTGCGGAAGCAGGTAGCTATTCGGTAAAAATCGGCGCATCATCAAAAGACATTAAACTCACAAAAGCATTCTCGCTGGCTAGTGATCTAGTTGTGGAAAAGGTCCATAAGGTACTTTCGCCAACTGTCGAGATAAATGAACTGAAACCGTCTAAATAATCCGGACACATACCAATGGTCCGGATAATTTATCGATTGAGTTGAATCGGATGAGTAAGTTCTATAATTTGCGATCAGATGATGAATCTGACAGCCAATATAGCAAAACTCTTCAGAGATGTTTATTTCGGAGGAAATTGGACAGCCGTGAATTTCAAAGAAACTTTGGCAGATGTTAATTGGCAGGTTGCCTCTACCAAAGTTTCTTCTTTTAATACCATTGCTGCACTGGTCTATCATACGAACTACTATGTCAATGCCGTATTGAGTGTTCTGAAAGGAACTCCATTGAGCGCCCATGATAAGTTTAGCTTCGACCATCCACCGATCCTCAACGAAGCAGATTGGGAGAAATTATTAGATAAGAGTTGGAAAGATGCGGAAAAATTTGCCCGGGAAGTTGAGGCGCTGCCTGAGGAAAAACTCTGGGAGGTTTTTGTTGTCGCGAAATATGGTAACTATTATCGAAATCTTCATGGTGTAATTGAGCATTGCCACTACCACCTCGGTCAGATCGTTTTGATTAAGAAACTGGTAGCAATGAAATAGTTCGATATCAATTCCAATAAATCGATATCTTCAGAATGGATTTTAAGTCCTGCCACCACACTTTGCGATAATTGAGAAAAGGCCAATGTGCTGTCATTGTGATAACAGTAAGAACAAGTACCCATCTCAATTTCAATACCGCTTCTCAGGACTCGGCTTCTTTCAGACAAATTGAAACAATATGAAATCATTCCTTAGCATTCTACTAACGTTGTGTTGTTTCACAGTTGCTGCACAAACGATCCAGGACGAAACTTTGAAAACGCAATTACTAAAAGACTGGATGCGGGCCAAAAATTATACGCGGGAATACCTTGACGCAATGCCTGCCGATCACTATACCTTTCGTCCCACGGACTCGGTACGAACCTTCGGACAACAAATGCTCCACCTGGCCTTCGCCAATGTCGCATGTGCCATGATTGCTACCGGGTATCATGACAGTGCAGTGCTTTTGGTGTTGCTCAATCCCAATATTGAGAGATCGCCCAAAGCAGGCAACAAGGATTCGGTTACCCGTTATGTTAATATGAGTTACGATTACATGATGACTGCCATAAGGAATTTTGATTTTTCGAAATTGAATGAGATTGTGAAACAGCATACGGCGGGTGGCGATCGAAGCGAAATGAGGTTTGCGTGGCTGATGAAAGGTTTTGAGCACCAAACCCATACGAGGGGGCAATGTGCGGTTTATCTTCGACTGTCAGGTATTCTGCCACCGACAGAAAAATTGTTTTAGCGATTTTGTTTCATGTAAGGACACTCGCATTTAGTCGCCTTGCATATAAATTATCAGGGTTAACTACTTGATTTAGTCCAATATTCAGTCCTCCCAAATAACGATACTCCACTATATCCTCGGACTTTCAATGTATTCTTATCTTTTAACGATAAAAAAAAAGTTACCGAAATATCTATCGCCCGATTTGAATATCTGGATTTTTGGGGAATCCTTTCCACTAGTCGACCAAATCCTCGGCCTTTGTTTGTGCCAAAAGATTGAAACTCATAAAGGGCAAAAGTTTCCACGGATAATTTCTTCATAAATAATTTTCAATCTTGTTCTTTCTTCAATGATTAATCAATTGAAACCAACGAACTTTGGCAAAGAAAAATAGCAGATTAAGTTAAAAAGAAAAATAGCAGATTATGTTAACAGGAGTTAAGAGGCTTGCCGGTTTTTTATCATTAAGTGTATTTCTATTTTCGTGTCATACTAATTCAATAATTGGCAGGAAGCAACTGGACCTGGTACCAGAGTCCGAGATGCAGTCGATGGCGTTAACCCAATACAAAGAATTTCTATCGTCGAATAAAGTCGCGCCAGCAAATGATCCGAATGCGATCATGGTGAAACGCGTCGGAAACAGAATTGCAGGCGCCATCACAAAATATTATACAGATCACGGCCAGGGCGATCAGCTGAAAAATTATTCATGGGAATTCAACCTCGTCGAAAGTAAGGAAGTAAACGCCTGGTGTATGCCTGGCGGAAAAGTTGTCGTTTACACAGGCATATTGCCTTTGACAATGAATGAAAATGCTATGGCTATTGTGCTCGGACATGAAATCACGCATGCTGTGGCAGGACATGGGAGAGAAAGAATGAGCGAGCAGCTGTTGGCTCAAGGAGTTCAGCTGGCGGGCGATGTGGCACTCGGAAGTAATCCCACGGCCGTAAATGTTTTCAACCAAGTATATGCCCCCGGTTCACAGGTAGCCGTGCTTTTACCTTTCTCACGCAAGCAGGAATCCGAAGCTGACCATTTTGGTCTAATCTTCGCCGCCATGGCCGGCTATGACCCGCAGGAAGCAATTCCTTTCTGGACAAGGATGGCGAGTCTCGGCGGGGAAAAACCACCTGTATTTCTAAGTGACCACCCGGCGGATGAAACACGCATTGAAAAATTGAAACAAGAAATGCCGGAGGCTTTGAGTTATTACAAGAAGTGATTTTTTACCCCGGGAGAAGATCACGAACTAACCAACACGGATGAGTCAGATTTAGATCTGTCAATCGGGACCTTATTAAAAAGTTTGTCGGGAATTGAGACTTTACATTTCATGCGATAAAAAATTATCGCAGCGGAAAATAACGTAAGCAAACCGATAACAACTATCGATGCACTGGTGCCGAATATATCCGCGATGACCCCGGTAAGAATTGCTCCTATTGCGTACCCTGAATCTCTCCATAACCGAAAAACGCCCAAACTCTTAGCCCTGTCCCGCGGATGTGTGTTTTCTGCAATCGTCGCGAGAAAAGTGGGATATACCATCGCCGTTCCAACACCAAGAATTGACGCAAGGATCACGTACTCTAAAAAATTATTAGCCCACACAAAAAATACTAATGCCAAGCCTTGCAAAAGCATCCCTAAATAAAGCATATTTTTTTTACAAAATCGGTCGGCAAGTTTACCGGTGATAAGCTGACCAATACCCCAGACTGCAGGATAAACAGCAGTAATAATCGCAATATCTTTAGTGGGAAACCCTTTAGCGGCTAATATAATGGGGAATAAGCCCCACGCCATTCCATCGTTTAAATTATTGATTAGCCCCGCTTGTGTTACTGAGCCGAGATTTTTGTTTTTCCAAGTAGTTTCCCAAAAAATATTTCTTAGTAGCGGCATATTATTATTTGCCGATTCTGATGCCACGTGACCTCGGGTATCTTTTATTAAAAGCCAGCTCCCAAGCAATCCCAATACTGAAAGCACTATCCCGATGATAAAAGGGTAGGGACGCAATCCATATTGACTGGCAATCCATCCGGTAGCAAATGCAACAATCGCAACAGCGATATAGCCAGCAAATTCATTCAATCCCATGGCCAGTCCCCGTTGCTTTTCGCCAACAAGGTCAATTTTCATTACAACAGTGCTGCTCCAGGTTAGACCCTGGTTCACGCCCAAGAGTACATTCGCCGCAATTATCCAATTCCAACTGCCAGTATACATTAAGATCAGTGGAACCGGAACTCCTACCAGCCAGCCAAGTATAAGCAGGTTTTTTCTTCCAACCTTGTTCGCCCACGATCCCGTGAAATAGTTGGTAATTGCTTTTGTAATCCCGAAAACAACAATAAATGAGAGTATGGCCGTTTTTGCCGCAATATGAAAATCGGCTTCTGCTATCTGGGGCAAAATAGATCTTTCCAATCCCACCATGCCACCCACGAAGGCATTAATGATGACCAACAGGGTGAATTGTTTCCAGTTTTCTTTTAAACCTAATTTGACTTGGGTCATTCTAATAATTATTTTTCGGAGAACTGTGAATGCTACAGGACATACTGCAAATTTCTCCTCCCATAGACACACAGATAGATAGGTTCACATAGGAAATTTTTTATTGATTTGAAAGACTGCCATATTTCAAAAACCCATGTGCTCCCGTATACCCATCTGTCAAAGTGAATCAACCCGCTCTGCATCACCCTTCAAACCTAATTCTTCGCAACAGGATAATTATGGTCTATCCAATCGGTTTTAATATTGTGTGTGAGATTCAACAATTTTTGGTTAGTGAATTTCATTTCATTGAGTAATGTGAATGCCGGACGTACATTCGGGCAATGCTCAAATGGACAGCAACCACAATAGATAACCACCTGCGCGTCTTTCGGCAGTTTACTCAGCTGTTGCCTGAGTTTTTCCAGGTTTTCCTTTTCCTTGGCTGGTCCGATGTCTATCGAATTTTTTATTACGGCTTTAGGCCCGACACTAAAAACAAAAGGCTGTTTTGCTTTTTGGTCATTAATAACTTTTGCCAGATCAGCAGGATCCATCAACTGTTTTTCAGTCCAGGGCTCCTGGTATGAGCTTGACTTAAAACTGAAGATTGTTATTGTGGCAAGACTAACAGCCAGCAGAAAAAGTGTTTTGATTTTCATTATTTATCATTTTAGGATTTTCAATTTTTTTCTTTCATCGCAAACGCAGTATTAAATGGCACACCTGTTTGCTCCGGCTTCCAGTTCTAATGGATTCACTCCTGAATAATCTCCTTCGATATTTTTTTCTATTATAGTGAGAAAATTGGCCGGTGATGGTGGAATCTTGTTCAACACTGAATTAACAAAATCATTCTCTCCCTGTTTCAACATGTGAATATTTTCTTTTGCCTCACCAATCGTCGTCATCACCATTTTGTTGTCAAATTCGATTGGTTTATTTGCATGCCCTGGCAGAACGAGAACTGAATCTGGAAAAGAGAGCATAAACTGAAGTGATTGAAAAAGCAAATGAGCTTTCTGTCGTGTTTCTTCAGCATTTGATTTTAAGTCGGGCCGACCAATTGCATTGGTGAAAAGGGTGTCCCCTGTAAACAATACTTCGTTTTCAATGTAAAAGCTCGTGCTTTCAGTGGTGTGTCCCGGAGTAGCCATTGATTTCAACAATGTATTGCCAATCTTAAACTCAAGTCCGTTCACAATCTGACCATATTCAAATTGGACTTTCTTATTTTTTGGGAGATAAAACGGAGCGTTAAAATATTTTGCGAGTTCTCTTGATCTTGAAAGATGATCGGCATGGATATGAGTATCCAATACATATTTTACTTTGAGGTTTTCCCCGTTTATCATATCAGCATATACTTCCACCGGGAGTGATGCATCGACAATGAGAGCTTCCTTGTTTGAAGAAATGATATATGACAAACATCCCTTGCCAGTGCGTCGAACTTGCCAAATCTCAAAGCCGTCAAACTTCCGGAACGCAGTATTCCAGGAAAGGCTCCAACCTTTCATGCCATTCAATAGGGAAGACGCATTATATCCTTTTTCCCGGAGAATTTCCGCCGCAATGAGGCTTGTCTTGCCACCGGCGCATACCGTGACAATAGGTACGTTCTTATCCAGGTTAATAAGATCTAATGCTGATGGATCATGTTTCTTCAACCTTTCATAGGCGTCAAAGTGAATGCTTCCTGGAATAAACCATTCCGATCTTTCCTCGGTAGGCCTGATATCTACAACATTTACCTTTTGATTCAACGATAACATTCTTCTCAATTCATCCGCCGTAACAGTAGGAAACTGTGCCATAATTTTAAAAATTAAGATTCAACAACTTTTTCTACAGGCAGGCCCTGAACCTTCCAATCCGGAAACCCATCGTCCAGTCTCCTAATCTTAAATCCATGTTCTGTTAACCTTTGCACCGCTTCATCAGCTAAAACGCAAAAAGGTCCCCTGCAATAGGCAATATATTGTTTAGATTTTTTCAATTCGGCCATACGGCGGGAAAGCTGATCTAGCGGGATATTTAAGGCTTTGGGAATATGACCGGCATTATATTCTTTCTCCGGCCTGAAATCAATCAGAATAACTTTATTTGATTCAATCATTGACAATAATTCATTTAACTGAACGGGTTCAAAACTGTTTTTTTTATTTCTGTAATCCTTGACAACTTTATCTATTTCAGCTATGCTTTCCAATCCGATTTTTCGGAAATCCTTCCATGATCTATACACGTTGTCGTCAGCAAGCCGATAAAAAATAAAATTTCCAGCCCGACGCATTTGAACAAGATTTGACTGCTTAAGCACTTGCAGGTGCTGGGAAGCATTGGCTACGGACATTCCCGTTTCAACAGCAATTTCTTCTACCGGACGTTCAGTCTGGCTCAGGAGGTCTATTATTTCCAGTCTATGCGGATTTGCCAAAGACTTCACCAGTTCTGCCATGATCGTATATACTTTATTCTTATAATCTCTTTTATCCATCCGGAATATTTTATTCTGCAAAATTACGAAAAGTATTTAAGTATTCAATAAACTTATTGAATAGATATTTGGGGGGCACGCAAAGGAGGCGCAAAGTCGCAAAGGTAGACACATTGCTACCTTTGCGCCGCTGCGCCTCCCTAGCGTCTTCGCGTTAAACGATCACCTATCGCTTGGCTTCAAACAATTCAACCAAATTTCCGGAAGGATCTTCGAGCAGGATCTGCTTTCCCCCAATCCCATCAATCAAATTGTTGCGAAATTTTGCATTCATACTCTGCATCTTCTTAATCGCTTCTTCGAGGTCATCCACTTCAATTTGTATTCGGTTCCAGCCACCAGGTGATGGCACAGTGCTGTCGGCTATGGTTTGACCACCGCCACCCGTGCTCGGTTTGTTAAGCAGGAGGCGCAAGTTCCCCTTAGATAACATGGCAAAACCCGGAGCGGGATGCATATCTATTTTGAATTTGAGTAAGTCAGTATAGAAAGGCAACGCTACGTCCACATCGTTCACGATATACCTCACACTTACTGTTGATGAATCAGGCATGGTTGCTTTTTAAGAACCCATGCAATTCCAATGCCGTAGGTCCATAACGACCGGGAGGATGAAAATCATGCTGGTTACAGCACATTGAAATTATTGCATTAGAACGGTAACCGAAAGAAATTGGGATGTATATAGATTGGTTGTTAGTCCTATGATTGCCGGAGGTTATGATTCTATTGTTACGCTTGGAGGTGTCGCACCATCAAATGGCTTTGCCCAGAAATCTAGTTCCTTTGCTTCCTCAACAAAGTCCAAAATCTTTGCCTTTATCTGGTCTCTCACTTCCCTGGTTTGATCCAAAATTTCTCCACGCGTGCCAGTAAAAGTGGTAGGATCTGGAAATGACCACGCCAGTCTTCTTACCAGGCCTGGATAAAGAGGGCAATGTTCATGCTTTGATTCGTCACAAACAGTAATCACAATATTGAAAGACTCTCCCTGGGTGAAAAGGTCAAAGACGCTTTGAGTTCTGTCTTCGTTAACATCAACACCAATTTCTGACATCACATGCACGACATTAGGATCTAATTCGCCTGGTTCAAAGCCTGCACTTTCTGCAACAAAATAGTCGCTACCATATTCTCTTATAAATGCTTCAGCCATCTGGCTACGTCCCGAGTTTTCCCAACAGACGAATAAAACTTTGTGATGAATGTGTGACAT
>PSRA01000154.1 GCA_003175695.1 Bacteroidota bacterium
AGCGACCCCTTGCACCCCATACAAGTGCGCTACCGGGCTGCGCCACTACCCGAACTCTCTGGTTACCAATTAACCAGAACCTTTTGGGGCTGCAAATCTAAGACAAAATCTCAAGGGTAAAAAATGAAAAGAACGGGGCGATCTTGCAACAATCATGTTGCTAAGCTAAGTCCGAGAGCTTTTACGTATGCGCGTCCTACACCTGGGTGCAGGACTCGGCTTTTAAAACGACCCCAACTATCTTTGAATTGAACCGGGAAAATAATGGTTTAGTGTTTCAGAATTGTACAGCGAAATAGTAAAAGGCAAAGAAAAGTATTGAAGTTTTAAGTCTCTGATACTACGATTTTATGCTGGGTTGCCTGAAGTCTCTTTCGAGCAAGATGATAGATCCTGTTTTTTGGAAAGACGTAAATCAAAAACATGAGCCCGAATAGAACCAGGGTGATTGAAATGCTAAAAAAAGAAACAATAAATATCAATCCTGAGATAAAGGAAGCAAATACCCAGAATTTTGTTGCTGCTTGTAAAACCTGTGGCGAGGCAGAATCCGCCAGGCCTCTTTTGTAGGCATAGACCCATAAACTCGTCATCGCAAGACCCATTAGAAAAAAATTGGCCGCATAAATAGTCACGGCTACTTGCTGTTGCGGTGTTCCGATGTATTTAGAGATTAGCGCGGTGGCAAATGGAGTAAACGACACGACCAATAGTTTAAATCCATTCAATAAAAGCAATGTGTCATTTTTATGGTTGATGAACTCAAACATGGAATGATGGTTGATCCAGCAAACTAGTAATGTGAAGAACCCGATCAGGAATGCCAAATGCGGTTCCCAGTTTGACAAGAGCGCCCGGAACAAGGATTCGCCGTCTTTAACATCCGGAACTCGAAGATCCAATACAAGAAGAGTAGAGGCAATAGCAAATACTGCATCACTAAAAGCTTCGATGCGGGAAGTTCCTTCGGAATGAGAATTTTTTAGGTTCAGATGCATCACTGAAGTAGCTTTCCTAAGTTACGTTTATTTTTTGTTTTGCACCCTCCTTCCTAAAATAAATCTAGATTTATGTAACTCAGAATAACCAAAAGATAGTGCATGAAGTCGCCTTCCATGAAAAAAAATATTTTTAACCAATCCTTGAATTTTTTTTGGACCATCCTGTCTTTCATTCCTGTGATATTGTTCTGGGCAAAGGAAGGTTTGAACTGGTATTTCTACGTGTCATTAGCAGTATCTTTCGTATTTGGATTTCTCCCGGAGAAAATCATCAATTCATTTCGACCGAGCTCCAGCCGCAAGTTTTATGAAAGGATGGGAGTGAAGGCTGTCAGAAAATTCGTTCAGAATGGAGATGTCGCAAATGCCGTAGGAAAAACCTCACTTATAAATAATATCTCCCAAGCAAGACAATATTTAAAAACAATTGCCATGTATGAACGCTTTCATTGGATATGCCTTTGCTTTTTCCTCTTGACAGCAATTCTTTGCTTTGTTAGAGGTGAAGCCGGATTTGGATTCCTGGTCCTGGGAGCTAATCTATTATACAACCTTACCTCAATTTCGTTGCAGCAATACAACAAGATCAGGATCAAGAAAATTGTGTCCCTTGAAGAAAGCAAAATTCCTTAACTTTTTTTTGTATCCTTCTTCTTAGCTTCTTTTTTGTTCGGCTTGCCCCTGCCGGCGGTCACCAGACCGGATAAACTATCCTCCAAATACTCACTCCACGCATTAGAACAGACATCATAACATTCTAATCTTGGTATCAGGCCAAGATGGGTGAATCGAAGCTCTGTTTTCGTATCCTTTTTAGTTATATCAAAACTAATTTTTGATCCTGTCCACTCGGTGTCGTCATTAGTAAAATTGAAATAATTATGCTCTACGAACCACACTACTTTTTCGTTCGGAATCATTTCGATGATCCTCATCCTGCTCTTATGAGCTTCCTTATAATGATAATCGAACACGTCATTGAGCTTATTTGTGCCGCCTTCGATTTCTTCTGACCACCATCCGCGAACATTATTTACGGCATCAAATACTTCTTTGGGCGACTGGTCAAACAAAAGTGTCACTTGGAAATTTTGACTCTGCATATGCTGAATTTTTATTTTTTATTAATAGTGATCTTCATTCAAAACTACTGTCCAAATCAGACTTCAAAGAGGTGTCAAATAGACAATGTAGTGGGTTGATTTGGACAGCGGGAATCGCTATCTTTGCCCAAACCATTTTTGTGAAACATCTTACCATAGTTGTCCCGGAAGGGCAAAACAACCTTAGCAGCATCGTTGGCGCATACAAAATATTCTCCAGGGCCAATGAATATTGGGAAAAAATCGGTAAGAAAGCATTATTTAAGATCGAATTGGCCGGCATATCTAAAAGAGTAGAATTCTATGATGGCTTATTCACCGTCAATCCCCAGACACATATTACCTCGATAAAAAAGACCCATCTTATTATAATTCCTTCCCTGAACCATAACTACGAAAAAGCGGTAAGCGGTAATAAATTGCTCATCGAGTGGCTGGATAACCAGTACAAAAACGGCGCCGAAATAGCAAGCATCTGCACTGGCGCATTTTTGCTTGCTTCATCGGGATTGCTGGATGGAAAAACCTGTTCTACGCATTGGTCCGCCGCAGAAGATTTTAGAAAAATGTTTCCAAAAGTCCATTTAGAAACCGATCACCTGATTACAGACGAAAAAGGAATTTATACTAATGGCGGAGCTTATTCATTCCTCAACCTCATCATTTACCTGGTTGAAAAATATTTTGACAGGCAGACGGCCATTTATTGTTCCAAAGTATTTCAGATTGAAATGGACAGAGACCGCCAGTCTGCATTCATTATTTTTAAGGGTCAGAAATTGCATGGTGATGAAATGGTAAAGAAAGCACAGGATTATATTGAAACAAACCTGGCTGAAAAGATATCGATGGAATACTTGTCGTCAAAGTTTGCCGTCGGAAGACGAAATTTCGACAGGCGGTTTATTAAAGCAACCGGAAACACGCCCGTTGAATATTCACAAAGAGTAAAAATTGAGTCGGCAAAAAAAGCCCTCGAGTCCAGCCGCAAAACAGTCAATGAAGTGATGTATGAGGTGGGTTATTCAGATGTGAAAGCATTTAGGGAAGTATTCAGAAGAATCACCGGTATGTCGCCGTTAGAATACAGAAGCAGGTACAATAAAGAAGCCTTGATAAATTAACCAGGACAACTTCATTTATCCATATTATTTTCTTATTTATGAATATTTGTCTGGCCGGGCGTTATTATCTTTATCAATTTATCAAACTCTTTGCCCTAAAGACAATTCTTCATGAAGAAATATTTTGTTTTTCTGCTGTGTATCCTGCTCTCTACTTTTCTTCGTTCCCAGCATTATCATAATTTCAGAGCTGCGGTTTATTGCAGGGCCTATGAAGTGAAGAAAATGGCCGATACTGCAAATTATCTGAAACCCCTTTGGGAATCCATTAGCCGGCAAGTGAAGATTGACAAAGTGTATCTGGAGACGCATCGTGATTTGTTGATTGTCGACCAAAAGACACTTGATATTGCCAAAAAATTCTTTAGAGACCGGGGTATAGAGATTGCCGGCGGAATTACTTTAACGATCAGCGAACCAAACCGATTTCAGACATTCTGTTACAGTAGCCCGGACGACAGAAAAAAAGTCAAGGAACTAGCCGAATACACTGCTAAAAACTTCGATGAATTCATTTTGGACGACTTCTTTTTTACTAACTGCAAAGATGATCTGGCAATAAAAGAAAAAGGCAATCGCAGCTGGACGCAGTACAGGTTAGACCTGATGGCTGAAGCCGCGCAGTCGCTGATAGTTGGTCCTGCCAAGGCTGTCAATCCGAGAGTAAAAGTGGTTGTTAAGTATCCCAATTGGTATGAACATTTTCAGGGACTAGGTTTTAACCTCGAAAAAGAGCCAAGGCTATTTGATGGTATTTATACAGGCACCGAAACAAGAGATGCTGTGCTCAGCGCCCAGCATCTTCAGCCTTATTTAGGCTACAATGTTTTCCGGTATTTTGAAAATATAGCACCTGGAAGGAATGGAGGAGGGTGGGTAGATCCCGGGGGAATGACATCGGCAGATCGTTATGCCGAACAGCTTTGGATCACATTGTTTGCAAAAGCGCCCGAACAAACCTTATTTGATTTCAGGCAACTGAGTCGTCCAGTCTACCCATCTGACAGAGCTGCCTGGCAGGGAGTGATAACGAGTTTTGATTATGATGAAATGATGATGCAGGCAAATGCCAGCAGCCCTGTTCAACCCAATTCAACTACGATCGCATCCATTGCAGGTTATGTATTTACAAAAGTGGACAGCCTGCTCAGTTACTTGGGCAAACCCATTGGTATCAAAAGCTACCGTCCATACCACTCAACAGGCGAAGATTTTTTGCAGAATTATCTTGGAATGATTGGCTTGCCAATGGATATGCGCTCGGAATTCCCAATAGACGATAGCATCACCTTGTTGACAGAAGAAGCAAAATTTGACCCGGCCATTGTAGACAAGATCAGGAAACAGTTGATGGCAGCAAAAACAGTTATTGTCACTTCAGGATTGTTGCGGGCGATCCAGGACAAAGGCATTAACGATATTGCCGAGTTGCGATACACAGATAGGAAAGCGTTAGTGCAGGATTTTACTGTTAGTGGAATTTTTCGCGCGATCCATTCTGATAAATCAATTCTGATCCCACAAATACAATACCTGACAAATGATTCATGGGAAATTGCGTCCGGGATAAACGGACCTAACGGCTGGCCTATTTTACATGAAGCCGACTATTCAAAGGGTCGACTATATATTCTTACAATTCCTGAGAATTTTGCCGATCTATATAATATTCCATCCGAATTGTTGAACAAGATCAGGCAGGTAATGGGCAAACAATTGCCTGTGCAACTGGAAGGTCCCTCACAGGTAAGTCTGTTCGTATATGACAACAACACCTGCATTGTTGAATCTTTTCAGGACAAGGAAGTGGAAGTGAAATTAGTTACACCCAAGCGGTTCACTACCGTCACTGACTTAGGCAATCATCAAATATTTAAAGGAGAAATCAGAAAGCCGGGATTTAGCTATATAGAAAAAAACCTGGAGGAAAAGAATGCGTTTTCGATTGTTGTTAAACCGCATTCTTTTCGAGTGTTTCGAATGGACTAAAGGACACTCTGGGATAATATTAATTACCTCACTCGGAGATAACCAGATTCGCGAAGTCCCCCGGCAGATCCCCAGACCACAATCCAATCTTTCCGTCCTGCCGATCATTTAATTTTTGAACCGTAAGCGAAGGCGTGCTGGAATGATTCACATATACTTTTATATCCTTGTCACCAACAACAATTTTTGCGTGTAGCCATCCATTTGGAGAAGGAGGGGGATCGATACCTTTTTCATAAACGCCATTGAACTCACTTCGTAGGTATTGCCAGGTAAATCTGGGAAGACTAATATATTGAACCATATGTTCTTTTCTGATGGGATCAGAAGTCTGAAAATTAAATGGCCTGAAATAAATGCCATCATAGGAAGAAGTATCCACTCCATGGAAAGCAATACCCAGGAAACTTCTTTGCAATGAGTCTTTGCCACGAAGGTCCACCTCGATGGTTCCCTTTGAAAAATGAATGTCTTTGAGCCAAACAATACCATCCGTTGATATACCTTTCTTTTTCCCGTCCGTTAATGGCTTCAAGATCTTTCCGGATGATTCCAACTTGTTCTCGCCGAGGAGTGATAGTAAATTATATTTACCCGCCTGGGCAAATGAGTCTAGTATAAACAACAGGGCCAGACCGCACAGAAATACTGACTTCTTTTTCATTACTCCTAAGGTAAGATTTTTTGCACCCAATCCCTGACCAATTACATAAAGGGCCTCTTAATCATGACCCTCGGGTCTGAATCAAAAAGCAGGCCCGTCGGGGTATAACGGTAACGTATATACTAATTCATGATAACAAGAGAAAAATGGAATAAGCGTTCCCTGGTAGTGGATTTTTTATTATTATGAACGATACCTCCGTTAGAACTATGCGCACCCGGGCCAGATTTGTTAAGAATTAGCTAACTCATAATCAATTGCGAGATAATTATTTACGATTATGGAAGCGTTATGGGGCTTTTATTTAATCGGTTGTGCATCTCTGGTACCTGATAAAAAAGGTTGCTGACCATGGCAAAACATTGCAAGGCCGGAAAATTGTGACTAATTTTGATTACCACATTCAATATTTGGCCTCATACTTGCGTTATACGGGCGATCCTTTCCGCTTTTAATCCA
>PSRA01000222.1 GCA_003175695.1 Bacteroidota bacterium
ACTGTACTGGGCTCGAACCAGTGACCTCTGCTCTGTCAAAGCAGCGCTCTGAACCAACTGAGCTAACAGTCCAATCGTTGTCAACTTGAAACAGGGCTGCGACTTCGCTTCTCGCACAGCACCCCGACTCCAATCTTGGTTATTTATACCAGGTTGGGAGGGCGAATTTATACCAAAAAAATCATTCTTCGAAGAAATAGCTGAAGATGGTCACCCGGGCGAATTAGTTCTCCCAATGGAAAGCCCTCCTTTGTTGGGTTCTGCACTATTTTTTATCAACGACCGCGTCTCCATTTGCGATTCTACGTTAACGTTAGTAAGAGAAACGTTCCGGCTCAACGTCGCCGCCCTCCTTTCCAAAGGGCCTAATCCAGAGTTGCGGTGTGTGCTTCAAAGGGCGACTGCCCTCCGGAACCGCGCCCCAGGAGATTGGAACTAATTAACCGGCGACCCCCTAACTATTTAATTGTCCCTCTCCTCTTCATTTCTTTTCTGATCAATGCCAACTCTCTTCCAGTCTGTCCACTCATTGAACTGTTTTCTTCAGCCCTTCGCATTAAATAAGGAATTACATCTTTGATTGGACCAAATGGCAGATACTTACTAACAGCACAACCTGCCTTTGCCAGATTAAAAGTGATATTATCACTCATACCGAATAATTGCGAAAAATGAATATGTGGGTGATCGAGGGGCAAACCTTTTTGTTTCAACAAAAGCGTTGCATATAGATTACTGTATTCATTGTGCGAGGCAACGATCGTTGCTATTTTGTCGATATGCTCAATACAAAATTCAATTCCCTTATTATAATCCAAATCGGTTGAGTCCTTATCTGGCTGGATGGGTGAAAGGTAATGCATGTCGACAGCCCGTTTCCGTTCCTTTTCCATGTAAGCACCCCGAACCAGCTTGGCACCGAGAATAAAATTCCTGATTTCTGCAGCCTCCAGAGAATCTGTCAGAAATTTTAAGCGGTCTGTTCTATATAACTGAAGCGTATTATAAACTATTACTTTCTTTTTGTTGAATTTTTCCATCATGAGAATGGTCAGCACGTCCACCGGGTCCTGGATCCAGGTTTCTTCGGCATCTACAAGAACACCTACATTTTTTTCTTCAGCAACCATGCAGATTTTCAACATTCGGTCCTGCACCCTTTTCCATTCATCTGATTCCTCCGCGGTTAATTCTGAAACAGCTTTTTGATATCTTTTCATCAGGCTACCTGCATTCACTTCGACCGAATGATCGAGCTTTTGTAGCAATCCAAACCGGGCAAACCCCGTTACCTTAACGCTCATGAAGGGTATATTAGGTTGTGACGCAGCGTAGTTGATGACTCTGATGAATTCATCGCAGGCATGATCAAAACCCGATTCTCCATTATCGCCTCCTTCAACACCGTAGTCAAGTATCACCTGGACATGATATTTACCAAGCTTGTCGACTACTGATGCTGTTTCTTCTAATGTTTCGCCACCGACAAATTGAGAAAATATCGTATTCCGGATCAGACCTTTTAAGGGAAGCCCGCTTCGAATGACCCAGGGTGTTAGCCTTATTCCCAGCTTTACCAACAAGCGTGATCCCATCGATGTAAAAAGAAAATTCGCCTTTTTTAAATCTTTGTCGGATTTATATGCAAATGCATTTTCTGTGTTGTCAAAAGATATTTCGGTCATATCGAAGCAAAAATAGGCAAACATTGATTCACGCAAAGGCGCAAAGGAAGAGCGTGCTACCTTTGCGGACTTTGCGCTTCCATTGTCGGCCGCGGCGGATGAAACAGGAAGTGAACCTGAATGATATTTTCCTTATTTTGAGCGCTAATGAAATCGATCCATTACTTTACTATAGCCGTACTTGTTATACTGATTGCCTGCGATCGCAGAGGTACTCACTTTGATACAATTATCCGGAATGGTGTCATCTATGACGGCAGTGGAGGTCAGCCCTATAAGGCTGATATTGCCATCAATCACGACACCATTGCAGCAATCGGCGACCTTTCTTCCTATTCAGCCATTCAGACTGTTGATGCCAAAGGAATGGCAATTGCTCCAGGATTCATTAATATGCTCGCACAATCCATGGAATCCCTTATCCAGGATGGACGTTCGCAAAGCGATATCCGTCAGGGCGTGACTCTAGAGGTATTTGGTGAAGGCATAAGCATGGGACCATTGAACAAAAAGATGAAAAAGCAATTACAGGACGATCAGTCACTCATTAAATATAAAGTGGAGTGGAATACCTTAAAAGAATATCTCGAATTCCTCGATAGAAAAGGAATTTCCTGTAATGTAGCCTCTTTCGTTGGAGCAACCACGATACGCGAATATGTTATCGGTGAAGACAACCGGCCACCTACAAGCGAAGAACTTGACAGTATGCGCCTCCTCGTTCGACAAGCTATGGAAGACGGCGCATTGGGTGTTGGCTCATCGCTGATTTATCCTCCCGCCTTTTTTGCTAAGACCGATGAATTGATCGCTCTTTGTAAGGAAGCTTCCCAGTATGGCGGAAGTTATATCAGCCATATGCGTAGTGAAGGGAATAAATTGTATGAGGCACTTGAAGAGCTGATTAAAATTGCAAAAGAAGCAAATGTTCATGCTGAGATTTACCATCTCAAGGCCGCAGGAAAAGGGAACTGGTCGAAAATGGATAGCGTTATTCGTCGCATTAATCGGGCAAGGGCTGAAGGGCAAAACATCACCGCTAACATGTATACCTACACGGCGGCGGCTACCGGCCTCACATCCAGCTTTCCGCCGGAGCTGCAAGACGGTGGCTTTGGTCAATTGTGGAAGCGCCTACACGATCCCGTTATCCGTGCCAGGATGAAAAAAGCGATGAATTCAAATGCAGCAGATTGGGAAAATTTATATTATGGGGCAGGAAGTCCCGATAAGATCCTGCTGCTTGGATTCAGGAATGATTCCTTGCGGAAATATTTAGGAAAATCGCTGGCGGAAGTTGCTTCCATCAGACATAAATCGCCGGAAGAAACTGCCATGGATCTCATCGTTCAGGACAGCAGCCGGGTAGATGTGGCTTATTTTCTGATGAGTGAGGACAATTTAAGGAAACAAATTAAAGAACCTTGGGTCAGCTTCGGATCTGATGAAGGTTCATATACTCCTGAAGGCCCATTTTTGAAAATGCACCCTCACCCAAGGGCCTATGGAAATTTTGCAAGAGTCATCGCTCAATACGTCGATGACGACAAAGACATTACGCTTCCACAGGCCATCTATCAGTTAGCCAAACTACCAGCCGATAACCTGAAAATTAAAAAAAGAGGGGAGTTGAAAGTAGGTTACTATGCGGATATTCTAGTTTTCGATCCTTCCTCCTTTAAAGACAATGCTACTTTCGATAAGCCTCATCAATTTGCTACGGGAATGGCAGATGTATTTGTGAATGGAGTGGAAGTATTAAGAGACGGCAGTCATACCGGTGCTAAACCTGGACGGGTAGTATATGGACCTGGAAAAAAAGAATGAAGATTTGATTATTTAATCTTCGCTTACCAGTACTCGCTGCACGGATCCACAAAATAATCTTATGAGAATTACAAAAATCGCTGTATACAAATTCAGCATTCCAATGCATCCATTTACCATAGCAACGGGAACAATGGAATATGCACAGAATATTTTTATTCGTGTTTTTATTGAGGACGGGTCTTATGGTGTAGGCGAATGTTCAGCATTTCCAATGATTGTGGGTGAAACGCAAGCCACCTGCTATGAATTGGCAAAGGATTTCGCAGGCTTGTGGAAGAAAAAAGATGCTCGCGACATCGAAGGCAGAATGACAGAATTACATCAGTACACGGCCTTCAACAACACCATAAAGAGTGCATTTGATATGGCACTCCACGACATTGCTGCAAAACAGGCAGGCCAGCCTTTGTATGCCTATCTCGGCGGAAAATTGAAATCACTTGAAACAGATCTCACCATCGGAATCGATTCTCCATCCGTCATGGCAGAGATAGCCTTGGAGTTCAAGAGCAGAGGCGTGAGGATAATCAAAATTAAGTTAGGCAAGAATGCCATGGAAGATGTCGAAAGAGTTCGTCTCATTAGAACTTCAGTTGGGCCAGACCCAATTTTAAGAATCGATGCCAATCAAGGTTGGAATTTTGAAGAGGCCGCTTTTGCTTTACAGGAAATAGGTCATTACCAGGTTCAATTCTGCGAGCAACCCATGAGATATTGGGATGATGATAAATTGCCCGCCCTGAAAAAAATCTCACCAATTCCTATTATGGCCGATGAAAGTGTTTTTAGCCATTTTGACGCGAAAAGATTAATTCAGGCCAAGGCCTGTGATTATATCAACATCAAATTGGCAAAATCCGGAGGGATTTTTGAAGCGGGAAAGATCAATGAAGTTTGCGAACAGAATCAAATATACTGTATGATGGGTGGCATGTTGGAAAGCAGGCTGGCTCTTACTGCATTTGCCCACTTCGCTATTGCCCATAACAATATTATTTTTTATGATATGGACACATGCATGCTAGGTCACAAAATCGATCCGGTAGTAGGCGGAGTGAAATACAACAAATTTTTCCTTGACATACCTGCATCAAATGGAATCGGCGCGGATGCAGATGAAGGATTCCTCGAGCACTGTGAGCACATCATGATATAAGAGATGAATGAAGGCCAATCCCGCTAATTTGCCCGGTTCTGACTATTTTTGAAGATGAACAAACCAATCATGGGCGTGAAGACGCCAAAGGAGTCTCATATTGTAATGACTGAAATTGTACTGCCCAATGACACTAACGTGCACGGAAATCTTATGGGTGGTCGTCTGATGTACTGGATGGATATTGCCGCGGCTCTTGCTGCGGGAAAACATTGCAATGCACCAGTTGTCACAGCTTCCGTCGACAACATATCATTTGAAAGCCCAATCAAATTAGGCAATGTCGTTCACATCGAAGCAAAGCTAAGTCGTGCATTCAACACATCTATGGAAGTGCATATTCGGGTTTGGGGAGAGGATCTCACCCATCAATATAAGTACAAAAGTAATGAGGCCTATTACACGTTCGTAGCGCTTGATCCTAACCGTAAGCCCAGGCCTGTTCCCCCTTTACAACCAGAAACTGAAGATGAGAAAAGAATTTTCGATGGGGCATTGAGAAGAAGACAATTGCGATTGATCCTGGGTGGTAAAATGAAACCGGAAGATGCCGAGGAGTTAAAGGCATTGTTCAAAAAGGAATAGTAATATCCAAACCTCAATGCAACTTATAAAAAAGATTGTGTTGCTCGTTGATTTACTGGCAATAATCCATTATCCGGCGGACCTTCGCAATCGAATAGTAGGCGCCCGCTTACAAAAGGATGGTATTGCTCCCGTCTATTGCTCTATTTTTTCCCAATGATGAGCGCCTTTCATCATAAACTCTTTGCTTTGTTCAATCGCCTCCATTATTTGGGCAATTATTTCTTCAGCGGGAGCATCGTAATCTATTTGAAGTGGCTCTTTGAAATTTACTGATAACAGTGAATTTCGTTTTTTCAACTTGAGTCCTTTCTTGTTAAATGCTCTCCAAAATCCATTGATGACAACGGGTATAACGACCGGCTTATTCATTTTGATAATATAAGCCGTCCCTTTTCTCGCTGGTGCGAAGGGCTTGGTAGTACCTTGAGGGAATGTAATGATCCAATTTTCATTCAATGCCCGCGCGATCTTTCGCGTATCTGAAGTCTCTAACCCCCTCCTTGTCTCTTTGCTGCCAGGTGCCCAAACGCGCTTGACTGTTAGTGCACCTGCCATAGCAAACAGACGGCTGAGCCAGCTTCCTTTCATGGTTTCGGCAGCTGCAACATAATATACGCGTATGAAGGGATTGAGAAGATAGTAAGGAACTCCCAACCTGTCCTTCTTGCCCCATTTCACGGCAGAAAAAATATGCAGAAAAGTGATTACATCTGCGAAATACGTTTGGTGATTGCTCACAAAAAGAACATTCCCCTTTGGTAATTTTCGAAGATTTTCCGTGCCTGTAATTTTCAGCCGGTTGATCCAAACTAAGGCAGGATAAGTAAAAATGCCCACCAGGAAATAGAAGAGCCTGCGTAGTATACGCATTTCTTTTATTTGATCTGAAAGCGAGTCCATGGTGATTTGGTGCTGTTTTTCGAAAATACGGAATTTTAATATTTTCGCGCCTTACTCTTTAGTATTACAATTCCAAAAACATGCCACTGAACACAGTTATTTTTGACATGGACGGATTGTTGATCGATTCCGAACCTTATTGGCAGGAAGCGGGAATGGAAACCCTTCAACAATTCGATGCAGCATTAACTCTCCAACAATATCACAGAACCACAGGCCTGCGAACCAGGGAGTGGATTGAATACTGGTTCGATTACTTTCAAATTGATCGTCGATTTGCCAAAGAAGCCGAAGCGACAATTGTCAGAAAAGCAATTGAAAAAATTGGATCCCGTGGTGAACCAATGCCAGGAGTGGATTATATTTTCTCCTTTTTCAAAGAAAAAAAATTCAGGGTTGGTCTCGCGACTTCTTCTCCGGTAAGTCTGATTGAAGTAGTGGTGGACAAATTGGGAATTCGGTCATTGATCGATGAATGGGCTTCTGCAGAATTATTGATTTATAGTAAACCACATCCCCAGGTCTATATCGACTGCGCTGCCCGTTTAGAAGTTAACCCGCTTCATTGTCTTTGTTTCGAGGATTCATTTAATGGCATGATCGCCGTGAAAGCTGCGAGAATGAAATGCGTTGTGATTCCTGCAATTGACCTATTCAATGAATCAAAATGGAACGCGGCCGATCTTACGCTAAAAAGACTGCTTGAATTTGACGAAAATGCATTCAAATTGCTGAGTTGAACTTTTTTTAAAAAAAAAACGCACTCCTGAGGAGTGCGCTTTGAATATTTGAAACGATTGATGATTACTGCTTGGCAGCATCATCACCTTTTTCTTCCTGCTTTAATTTTTCTTTGATCTCAGCGAGGGCTCCGAGGTCACCCAAAGTCGGTTTTTCAACCTTGTTCTGGATCGTCTTCACAGCTTTGCGCGTCTTATCTGCATCAGCCTTAGCTTCTTTCTTCGCAGCTTCTTTCTCTTCTACCTTAGCCTGTTCCCAAATGCGGGTATGCGACAAAACAATACGCTTTTCGTTGCGATCGAATTCAATGACCATAAATTGAGATGTTTCATCTGCGCCAATTTGCTTGCCATCTTCCTTCATCAGATGACGGTTGGGAGCAAAGCCTTCCAATCCATAAGGCAGATGAACGAGAGCGCCTTTATCATCTTTGCGAACTACAGTTCCTTCATGAATGGTGCCAACAGCAAATGTTTGTTCCAAAGCATTCCAGGGATCTTCTTCCAGTTGCTTGTGGCCCAGTTGCAATTTGCGATTATCTTTATCAATACCCAGGATCAACACATCAATATGCTGACCGACTTTGGTGTATTCAGAAGGATGGTTGAAACGTTTCAACCAGCTCAGGTCGCTGATGTGGATCATGCCGCCAATTCCGGGAGCAAGTTCAACAAACACTCCATATGGCGTGATGTTTTTCACCAATCCGTTATGTCTGCTTCCCTGAGGGAATTTAGTTTCAATTGTGCTCCAAGGATCTTCGCTGAGTTGCTTAATCGACAAGCTCATTTTCCGCGATTCCTTATCCAGTGTTACAATCTTAGCCTGGTGCTCATCGCCTAATTTGAAGAATTCTTTTGCATTGATCGGTGTATTAGCCCAGGTAATTTCACTCACGTGAACCAATCCTTCAACACCCGGCATGATTTCGAGGAATGCACCGTAATCTTCAATGTTCACCACCTTTCCTTTCACAATCTCACCTTCCTTAATATTTTCAGGCAACACGTCCCAAGGATGCGGTGTGAGTTGCTTTAATCCAAGGCTGATACGCTTCTTTCCATCGTCGAAATCGAGTACCACCACCTGCAGTTTTTGATCGAGCTTCAGCACTTCGCTTGGATGGCTGATGCGACCCCAACTGATATCGGTGATATACAACAGACCATCGAGTCCTCCCAGGTCCATGAATGCTCCGAAATCTGTGATATTTTTGATTGTTCCTTCCAAGACCTGTCCTTTCTCGAGTTTGCTCATAATCTCTGCACGTTGAGCTTCGATATCACTTTCAATAAGGGCTTTGTGAGATACCACAGCATTCTTGATGGCTTCATTGATCTTGACTACTTTAAATTCCATAGTCTTGCCAACAAACTGATCGTAATCTGTAACTGGTTTGACGTCTATCTGTGATCCTGGTAAGAATGTTTCCATTCCAAAAACATCTACGATCAAACCACCTTTTGTTTTGCTGGTAACCGTACCCGTTACTACTTCACCTGTTTTGTGCACTTCCACAATTTTTTCCCAGGCGCGAGTGATTCTAGCTTGTTTGCGGCTCAAATGCAAATGTCCTTCGCGATCTTCTTTCTCTACTACCATTACTTCCACTTCATCTCCTGTCTTCAGATTTGGGATATCGCGGAATTCATTGAGTGAAACTAAGCCGTCACTCTTAAATCCGATGTTGACAACCACATCAGTTTTTGTCAATCCTACAACGGTTCCTTTTATTAATTCACCGTCAGTGATTGTGACAAACGTGTTGTCATACACTTTGTCATACTTTTCTTTTTCATCTTTGTTGTAAGCAGTAACATTCCTTTTGTCAATGCTCCAATCAAAATCATCATGCGCACTTTCCGGTTGCGTTTGAACAGGCGTATTTGTTGTCGCTGTAGCTTCTGCTGTCGCAGTTGACTCCTGTACCTCAGCGTTTGAGTTAACAATATTGTTTTCAGCCATAAAAAATAAAACCCCGATGGTTTTAATTCGGGGCTGCAAAGATAAGAAAAAAAATTGAATGACAGAAGCTTCCTTTGGGATACAATATTCTGATAATGAATGGGCTACCCACAAAAATTCACCATTCGACTATTCTTTACACCGCGGTGGCTAGTCAATTGTACTTTATTCCAACTGTTTAGCACGCTGCAGTTTATCAAAATGATAGATTACGGCCCTGATTTCGTTGTAAGAATACTCCTCTCCTAACCTTTCTTTCAGCGCCGTTAGACCGGCCGCGTTTATTTCGCTGAGTGCTTCGATGATCCTGCCCACTTTATCTTCGCTCATTAGCTCGCGCACTTCGATTTCACCGGAAGGAATAAAAGACATAAGGTGAGTTTCAATAGTTACCCGGGCAAACCCGCGCATGGAAGCGATTTCGTCGATGGTCTTTTTTTCCCGAAAAAGCTGCAGGCTGATTTTTCTTGAATCACCCTTCTGAGGTTTTGTTTTTATTTCAATATTTTCTTTTGTTGTCGGTTGAGCCTGGAAACTCAGCAAATCGTCAAACTTAATTCCATTCATCAGGCCCGTCACAACATGCATGGCATGCATTACTTGTTGTTTTTTTCTTTGAAGCGAAAGGATCAGTTCATTTAATTCTTTCAGATATTTTTTGACCCTTTGCTTCAACCGCATATCTTCCTTATGCTGTTTGACCATTTCGACAACTTGATCCAGCTGCTTTACATAATAATCGCAAGCAGCAGTAATTCTTTTTTGCAGGTTAGCATATCCATCTAACTCGGCAACCGTCAAAAGAAAGTCCAGTTCAGATTTAAATCGGATACTAACGCTTTTTTGATGGTTAATTTCTTCCATTAGTTTTTCTGCCCATTTGATCGCCTGAAATTTCTCCGGGATCATCCGATGGTCGTAATCTTCCAAATGTTCCTGGCAAACCTTTACCAGTTTATCCCAATTGAATAATTGCGAGATAAACCGAATTATGAACGCCTTTTGGTGTTCCAGGAATTGCGTATGCAATTTTTCCTCACCCAATTCTGTTTTCGCAAAGTCAAGGATCCTCGGATCAGTCTGTATACAATCAGGTCGAATTCTTGAGTAGAGTACAAGCCCCTTGATGCTGGTCAGCCTGCTGAGCGCTACATAAACTTGTCCCGGGGCGAATGACGCACCTGCATCTATGATAGCTTTTTCAAATGTCAGGCCCTGGCTTTTATGAATCGTAATGGCCCATGCAAGCCGGATGGGATATTGGGTGAATTCGCCCAATGTTTCTTCTTCAATCCTGCCCTTTTCTTTGTTGAAGTTATAGCGGATATTTTTCCAATTCTCTTTTTCTAACAGCAGTTCATCGTTTTCATTTTCGAAACTGATAAAAATATTATCTGCTTGAATCCTGTTTATTCTCCCAATTTTTCCATTAAAATAACGCCGATCTTCTCCCTTGTCATTCTTGATAAACATAATTTGTGCTCCCGGTTTGAGGCTCAAGATTTTTTCTGCGGGAAGTGCTCTTTCTTCGAAGTCGCCCTCAATTTTACCGTCAAACACGTAAATGGGACCCGGTAACTTGTCCAGTTCCTGCTGATTCATCAAATCCGCTCTGGAATTATGAGTGGTCAAAGTAATAAAGTTTTCTCCCTCCGCTGGCTTGAAGCCGGGTGAATAGTGATGGTGAAGAGATTCCAGATCTTCCTGCGTTGCCTGGTTGTTTCTGATATTGTTCAATATGTGGATGAAATCAATGTCAGATTGCCGGTAGATCTTTTTTAGTTCGATATATACGGGTGGTGCCTGCTGAATTACATGAGCATCGAAAAAAAATGGGCTTTTATAATAAGGGCTTAGAATTTCCCATTCGTTCCTTACAACGACCGGAGGCAATTGGAATAGGTCACCGATGTAAAGAACCTGCAAACCACCAAATGGAAGATTGGGCTGAAACCGGAAATACCTTAAAACGCGGTCGATTGCATCCAACATGTCTGCCCGCAGCATGCTTACTTCGTCGATGACCAGCAGGTCAAGTTCGCGAAGCAATTCTCTTTTTTCCTGGCTAAATCGGATATTCTTGATCAATGCATACTCATCAACAGCTGCAGCCTGATCCTGCCATGAGTTAATTCGAACAGGAATGAAGGGACGAAATGGCAATTGAAAGAACGAATGCATGGTAACACCTCCGGCATTGATCGCTGCAACTCCCGTAGGCGCAACTACGGCGATATTCTTGCGGGCCCCATCACGAATCTTTTTCAAGAATGTCGTTTTGCCCGTTCCTGCCCTACCTGTCAAAAAAATATGCTGACCTGTTTGAGTTACAAACCGAAGCGCCTGTTGAAAACCTGTATTAGTCGAATCATTCATCTCCATGCGGCAATTTAATTATTGCCAATGATGATGAAAAAGGAGATTAGTGGGAAATTTTACGCCGCCGCAGGCCACGCATAAGGAACTTTTTCAAAAATGCTGATGATTTTATTTTTATTTTTTAGCCAATTACAATCTGAGAAGTTTTGGAATTAGAGTGAAATGACTGGAATAGCCAAGAGATTCCTTAATACCATTCACGTGTCCTCCCCGTGGGTGTAGGACTCATGTCTAAAATTTGGCAATACTTTGAGCTACGATGAATCCGCTGGTCCAGGCATGCTGAAAATTGAACCCGCCAGTTATCCCATCTACGTCAAGGATCTCCCCAGCAAAAAATAAATTCGGAACAATCTTACTCGCCATTGAATTTGGATCTACCTCCGACAAGTATACCCCGCCTGCAGTCACAAACTCTTCCTTGAATGTTGTCTTCCCTTTTACACTCAGCTCCATACCGGTAAGTATCCTGATCAATTTATTTTGATGAACGGATGACAGGTCAGCCCAGCGAACTTGCCCATTAATGCCCGTCAGCTGAAGAAAATAATCCCATAAACGTTGGGGTATTGAAAACGGATTTCGGATTCCCAATCTTTGCGATGCAATGTCAAATCTTATTTGTTTGAATTTTTCTCTCAAGGAATTTTCGTTGTAGTCGGGAATCCAGTTCACTATAATATTGAATTCATAGGGAGCCGGTAAATCTTTTGTTTCTCCAGCTAATATCCTGGCACCCCAGGCAGAAAGTCGTAAAATGACAGGACCGCTCATACCCCAATGAGTAATCAGTAGCGGCCCCTGCGAAATCAGTTTTGTCTGAGCGATTTTGACCCGGGCTTCAGGAACACTAATGCCCATCAATTCTGTAATGGCATTTCCCGGCATATTAAAAGTGAACAGTGAGGGCACAGGATCCTGAATGGTATGGCCCAATTCCTTTACCCAATCAAACATAGATGCTTTTGGAAATCCACCACAAGCAATACAAACAAAATCGGCAGCAACCTGCTCTTCGTTTGAGAAATTCAACAACCATTTGTCTGCTGTTCGAATTATCGCCTGTACATTCCTGTTATATCTGATCTCTACATGATATTTATTGGCTTCCCCAATCAGGCAATCGATAATTGATTGGGAGGAATTTGACACAGGAAACATCCGCCCATCGTCTTCTGTATGCAGTGGCACTTTTCTTTCTGCATACCACTTTACGGTGTCCTGGGTAGAAAAATGATGAAAAGCTTTCTTTAAGAAATGTTCGCCGCGAGGATAGTTTTGGATCAGGGTGGGTATTGAAAAGCAGGCATGCGTGACGTTGCATCGTCCACCTCCGCTTATCTTAACCTTCCTCAAAGGCCGGTCGGTCTTTTCTACAATTATCACTTTCAAATCAGACCGAAGTCTTGCCGCATTGACAGCAGCAAAAAAGCCGGCTGCTCCTCCTCCGACAACGATAAACGTCTTTTGCATATCAGCGGGATGGCTTCCTGATTGCTGGGGAAATTAACAGAGAATCCTACGAAGCGGAAAAGAGAAATGAATTGGCCCGTTCCGCCTTTTCAATAATGGAATAGTCTGAGAGGATATCTGCTCTGTTTTTTTGAACACACACATCATGCTCAAAATGGACTGAAGGCTGATGATCAGCAGTGCGGACAGTCCACCCATCATCCTCTGTATAAACCTCCCTTTTACCAAGATTGATCATGGGTTCAATTGCGAGAATCAGTCCTTCTTTCATCTTTGCGCCGGTACCACGTCTTCCATAATTGGGCACCTGGGGGTCTTCATGAAGGCTCTTTCCCAAACCGTGACCTACGAGCTCGCGCACCACACCATAACCATATTTTTTTTCAGTGTGTTCCTGAATTGCATTTGAGATATCGCCCACTCTGTTTCCGGCAACGGCTTTTTCTATGCCCTTATATAATGATTCTTTTGTAATCTTAATCAGGTTTGCAATATCCGGACCCGGATCACCAATTGCAAATGTATATGCATGATCACCATGAAATCCGTTTTTATACACGCCAACATCTATAGAAACAATATCACCTTTCTTTAATTCATCCCCATTTGGAAAACCGTGGACCACGACATCGTTGACTGAAATACAGCTATTGAAAGGATAACCTCGATAATTGAGGAAGGAAGGAGTGCCTCCGCGTTCGCGAATATATTCGCCGATAAATTTATCCAGGCTTAATGTTGTGATGCCGGGTTTCAGCAAAGCGGCTGTCGCTGCAAGCGTTTCACTCACGAGCAAACAACTTTGCCTCATCAGTTCAATCTCACTTTTTGTTTTGTAATAAATCATTCGATATGGTGATAAAAATCTGAGGTTAAGTTCAAAGTGGGAGTAAAATTTACCGTTCCCACCTTAAGCTTAACCTCAGGACAATAATATTGTTCGCAATATTTAAATGGCAGCTGTCG
>PSRA01000155.1 GCA_003175695.1 Bacteroidota bacterium
TACAATGCCTGCAAAATTGCTGCAAATAATCCGAATTAACAAAGTGAACCTTTTCGGTATTTATTCACAAACTAGGGCGCTCACACGGAGTCTAATCGCTTTAGAGGTAGACTTTGATAATTCTCTCTGAACGCATATTTAGTCAGGTTATTTCTCGAATTGTCATTTTTATTTGGGCTGCTTTTAAAGGTTATTTTTCTATCCTTTCAAGGCATTTCATACACCTTTGTGCTAACTTCATTTTTCTTCATTTTATGCCTGTCATCACCCGCACGATTTGGATCCTTTCGATAGTAAGTATGCTCGCTGATATAGCAAGCGAAATGCTGTATCCTGTCGTGCCCGTTTATCTGAAGCAGATTGGATTTTCCTTTTTCCTCATTGGTCTGTTGGAAGGCCTGGCGGAATTTACCGCGGGGTTGAGCAAAGGCTATTTTGGTAATCTTTCCGACAACTCAGGAAAGCGACTACCTTTCATCAGATGGGGATATTTTTTAAGTGGACTTTCAAAGCCCATGATGGCGATATTCACCTTTCCGCTCTGGATTTTTTCTGCGAGAACAATCGACCGCCTGGGAAAAGGCCTTCGGACGGGCGCCAGGGATGCCATTCTCTCACAAGAAACCACACCCGAAACAAAAGCTACAGTTTTTGGTTTTCACCGGGGTTGGGATACCGCAGGCGCAGTACTGGGCCCATCGTTAGCGCTTATTTATCTTCGTTTCAACCAGGCGCATTACCGCGAGCTTTTTTTCTTTGCCTTTTTCCCCGGAATGCTTGCCGTTGCGTCCCTATTTCTCCTGAAGGAAAAGAAAAACCAGCCTGCAAAAAAGAAGAAAACCGGGTTTTTCTCCTTTTTTCGGTATTGGAAGGAATCTCCGACTTCATACAGAAAACTGGTCATAGGACTGCTCGCTTTTGCCTTCTTTAACAGCTCCGATGTTTTTCTTTTGTTAATAACAAAACAGATTACGGGTAATGATACTCTCACCATTGGAGCTTATATATTCTACAACCTTGTTTATGCACTAACTTCTTATCCGATGGGAGTAGCCGCAGATAAGTTTGGAATGAAGAAGGTATTTGTTATCGCCCTTATAATATTTGCCATTGTATATGGAGGATTTGCTTTGGCCAAGTCACCCTGGATGGTGTTCGGCCTGTTTCTGTTATACGGCCTCTATGCGGCGGGGACGGAAGGAATTGCAAAGGCGCTGATTACAAATATTGCGGATGTGAAGCAAACGGCAACGGCTATCGGATTTTATACTTCATGTCAAAGCATCGCGGCGCTGGCAGCCAGTGCCTGGGCTGGCTTTTTATGGAGTCAGTCGGGTCCTATGGTTACATTTATGTTTAGCGCCATTGGAACCCTGCTGGTAGTTGTTTACCTGATTTTTTTCTTTCGCCCTGAAAATAAACCTGAGGTGGGTAAGTTACCTACGTAAGAAAGCCAACTCGTTGTTCCATCTCAGAACTTAATTTTGGCAATTTTTTTCTTTCGATGAGAAAGCTATTGAGTTGAGCAATTTCCTTAAAAATATAATGCTTGTCCAATGCATTTTTCAGGTATTCGCGACCGCTGCTACCTCCTGTTCCTATACGCGTGCCAATAGTGCGGTGCACCATATTCATGTGCCGGTATCGCCAGGTGCTTAGCTGCTCATCAATTTCCAACAATTGATTTAAAAGTTGAAATGGCAGTTGAAGCATCGGGTATCCGCGGTAGAGCATGATAAAGAGTGCCGACCTGCAGGCTGCAGGTGAAACAGAGCGACTGCTTTCCATTTCTTTGTCGTTCTCCCTAACACCAAAAAAAACGAAATCAAATAATGCAGCATTACTTTGTTCTTCAGGCGCAAGACTGTTTTGGTATCGGTGCCGATATTCTTTCCAGAAAGTGTGAACCCCTATGACTGGTTCTTCTGCTTTGGCATTTGATTCAAAATTCTTCCAACTGCCAGCCTCATTAAAAAAAGGCATTCTCTCCAGCCAGGAATTGACTAACTGAAGGAGTGATTGTTCTGTTTCAGCTTTTTTGATTTTTTCAATTTCGCCAGGTCTCAATTTGGATATATAATATTCCTGTCCGTAACGCTGCGCATACTTGAGGCCGAGAGTAGCTTCCAGCTCTTTAAATTGCCAGCTTTGGAATCCCGATGCAGGACGCAAAATATCTCTGAAATCGAGGAAATCCATGGGCGTCATGGTTTCCATGACATCGATTTGATGAACGAGCAGTTTAAGTATCGTACCTGACCGGGACAAACGGTGAACGACGGTTTGCAGCTCAGGCGAGTTATCATTCAGAGACGACTGCTGCATGATCTGATTCACAGAACTGATTTCAAAAAGTAATTGTTTGAACCAGAGTTCATATGTCTGGTGAATGATGATGAAAAGCATTTCATCATGAGCCGGAGAATTCCTTTTTTCGCTTTCCAAAAATTGCGCGCCCAGGATCTTGTCTAAGTGGAGATAGTCGCTGTAGTGCATGGAAGCTGTGCTTTATCGAGTTGTCAGTCCTTTGGTCGAGGTTTCTTACGGAAAATATGACAGATCGTTATTTTTGAAAATATTGCATGATCGATTCAATCCACGTCAATTGTCAACTCAAAGTCAGCTAACTCATAAACTCGTAACCAATATCCCTTCTGTAATACATTCCGTCGAAATCGATTTCTTGAAGGACTTCCCTGGATTTATCGACGGCTTCATGAACGGTGTCTCCAAAAGAAGTGACACACAACACCCTGCCGCCATTCGTCAATATTTTGTCTCCTTCAGTTTTAGTGCCTGCCTGAAAGACAAAACTCCCCGAAGGATACTCTTTATTCAGTCCTTTGATCTCAAATCCTTTTTCATAGCTGCCCGGGTATCCTCCACTCACGCACATGATCGTACTGGCAACTCTGCTCTCCTGTTCAATTGTAACCTTGTCCAGTTCCTCTTCTGCAACGGCAACAAACAGTTCAAGTAAGTCATTTTTCAACCTTGGAATAACAACTTCTGTTTCCGGATCACCCAGCCGGCAATTGTATTCAATTACATAGGGATCTTCGCCAACGACCATCAGGCCGATAAAAATAAATCCTTTGTATTTTATATTTTCCTTCTTGAGGCCCTCGATCGTGGGTTTGATGATGGTGGATTCTACTTTATTAATGAATCGTTTGTCGGCAAAAGGGACGGGGCTCACTGCTCCCATGCCACCTGTGTTAGGACCTCTGTCGCCTTCGCCTATGCGCTTATAATCCTTCGCTTCAGGTAGAATAACAAAATGGTTTCCATCCGTCAATACAAACATGGAAAGCTCAACGCCTTTCAGGAATTCCTCTACTACAATCTTCTTTCCCGCTTTTCCGAACTTGTTATGCTGCAACATTAGCTCGTATTCGGCCATTGCTTCGACACGACTTTGGCAAATGACTACACCTTTACCAGCTGCCAGGCCATCGGCTTTCAATACGATAGGAAGAGGATGATCTTTTAAATAGGCGATGCCTTCTTCATAATTATCCAAATCGAATTCGCGATAGGCGGCTGTTGGAATTTTATAGCGCTGCATGAATTTCTTGGAATAGGCTTTACTGCCTTCCAGTTGTGCACCATTTGCACTGGGTCCGATAACAGGGATGTGGCTAACCGATTTATCGTTAGCAAAAAAATCGACAATTCCATTTACTAATGGCTCTTCAGGGCCTACAATCACCATGTCGATTTTTTTGTCAGTGCAAAATTTTTTGATACTGTCAAAATCAGTCGGTGCCATTTCTATATTAGTGCCGCAGGACCTGGTCCCTGCATTTCCGGGAGCAATAAACAATTTGGAACAAAGCTTGCTTTGGCTGATCTTCCAAGCCATAGCATGTTCGCGTCCTCCAGAGCCTAGTAGCAAAACATTCATAGTGTATTCAATTCAGGCTCGAAATTCGAATTTCATTATCATTTCCGAAAAAAAAATTTATGAGCGGCAAGGTTAAAATCTGGAAGAAATCAAGTAATTTTTTCGTGCAAAAGATAGCCATTTGAAAATGTAATTGCGATCAGGCAATTTCTTTCATCTGATATTAGGTGAAGATGAAGGGCATTGCCACTTCTCTTGTATTCATCATTTTCAATGGGCTTCGTTCTTGTGGGGTTCAATTGTATTATTTTGTTTTTCCAATTAATCACTATTTTACGCCATTGATATTCTCCCAATCAACTCATTCACTAAATAAAACCGTATGAGCCAACCTATCCCTAAAAAGGGACATCCACGGGGTCTTTATATTCTTTTTTTCACGGAAATGTGGGAACGCTTCGGTTATTACCTCATGGTTGGTATTCTGTTACTTTTTTTGAGGGACACCGTAAGTCATGGTGGCCGGGGTATGGATACGGGGCACGCCGGAGATATTGTGGGCACCTATATTGCGCTGGTTTATCTCACTCCTTTTATCGGAGGACTACTGGCCGACCGCTATCTCGGATATAGAAGATCGATTTACCTGGGTGGATCGCTTATGGCCGCAGGTTATTATATGTTGGCTATTCCGCACAGCGGGTCGCTTCTTTTTGTCGCCTTAGGATTGGTCATCATTGGCAACGGTTTCTTCAAACCGAATATCAGCACCTTGCTTGGAAATATTTACAATAGAGAAGACTTAAAGCCGAAAAAAGATGTTGCCTATAATATCTTTTACATGGGCATTAATATTGGTGCGTTTATCTGCAACTTCGTCGCGGCATATTTAAGAAACAACTATACCTGGGGCTATGCATTTGCAGCTGCGGGCACTGGGATGGTGCTTTCACTCATTTGGTTTACAACAGGACAAAAATATGTCCGACATGCTGACGTCATAAAGCCTGTTCATAAAGAGGACATGCCCATTTCAAAAATCGTTTTTTATGTTTTTGTTCCAGCTATTATAGCTGCAATCATTGGCTGGATGATTCCCGGAAATATCACAGGCTCTGACTCTAACGATGCGTTTCTCTTTGCCTGCGTGCCCGTTGTGATTTTTTATTTCACAGTCTGGTATCGTTGTCATGGATTCGACAGAAAAAGAATTAGTACGCTCTTTATACTCTTTGGTGTAGCAATTATTTTTTGGAATATCTATAGTCAAAATGCAACTTCACTCACCATTTGGGCGGACACCTATACTCACCGGGAAACACCACCGGCCGTCGAAAGATTTTTGAAGCCTTTTGGCTTTTTGCAAACCGTGAATACCGAGCCCAAAGATGTTCCGATTCTTGATAGACAATTCAGGGCAAAGGCAAGGCCTGATGGAACAGTTCTCACTCATATGGGGACTGACCCCTATTTTCAAAATTTACCAAAAGACAGATGGCCCCCGGAAGGTCGGGACCTAAAACTGATATCCACCGAAATTTATCAATCGATCAATCCATTCTGGATAATAGTTCTCACTCCGGTTATAGTCGGCCTCTTTGGATATTTGAGGGCAAGAGGAAAAGAACCTTCTACTCCGAGCAAATTTGCCTGGGGTACGATTATCGCAGGATTGTCTTCAATTATCATGGTCGCTGCCGCCTTATCGACAAACATTTACGAAAACAAAGTGTCCTCGGCGTGGATATTTGCGAGTTATGGTGTATTCACTATCAGTGAACTTTTTGTGAGCCCCGTTGGCCTTTCACTTGTTTCCAAAGTGGCGCCCAGGCGATTTACTGCATTGATGATGGGTGGCTGGTTTATCACGACTTCGCTAGGCGGAAAGATTGCGGGTATCATGACAGGTTTCTGGGATAAGTTCGATAGTAAAGCATTGTTTTTTGGAATCAGTGCTGTCGCTGCGATAGTGGCAGGGTTTTTATTGTTTCCGTTGACTAAGAAGTTGAATGAAGTTGTTGTGAAGGCAACTGAGACGGAGGAATGATGATTAGCTCATCTTGAAAGGAACAATCATCTCGAAGACCGGAATATTTACTTCAAAGGTCTTTTTATTATTTAAATTCTCCATGGTGTAGGTACCATGCATTTTTCCCATCTCGGTGCGAAGATTGCACCCGCTAACATATTGATATCTTTCACCAGGATTAAGGACAGGTTGAACGCCAACGACGCCTTCTCCTTCCACCTCCCGGTTACTGCCATTACTGTCGAAGATGTGCCAGTGCCGGCGATGTAATTTAATCGGGAAACTATTGTGGTTTTCTATGGTGATCCGGTAGGCAAACATAAACTCTCCCGACACAGGATTGCTGTAATCCGGCTGATAAAATGTTTCGACATTGATTTCAACCCCTTCTGAGATTTTGTTTGCCATTTAAGCAAATTTTTATAAAATTAATCAAAAACCATGGCAGGATGAAGGATTATTAGCAATTTAATCTCACAATTCTGAATCTATATTAATTTCGCAACCTTAATCCAGTCGTCTTTGATGTAAGATGGCTTATCCGGATCACTGATCACAAATTGAAATCGCAACCTGAGCCAGCATCAATACTAATTGCTAATTCTTATTATTAAAAACTCAAACCATGAAAATCGCTGTAGCTAAAGGAGATGGAATAGGACCTGAAATAATGGATGCCGTCATCAACATTTTTAAGGCTAATAAAGTGGCTCTTGAATATGAAATGGTTGATATGGGCAAGTGGGTATTTGACAAAGGTTTTTCGAACGGTATGACTCCCGAGGCTAAACATACAATAGAATCCCTGGGTATTCTTTTTAAAGGTCCCATGGAAACGCCAAAAGGGAAGGGAGTAAAAAGCGTGAATGTCACGGCGCGTAAAACCTGGAATACTTACGCAAACAAAAGAGTCTTTCAAACCTTACATGGCGTTGATACTGTCTTCTCCAGGGCGGGCATTCCCATTGACATTACAATCGTTCGTGAGAACATCGAAGATACCTATGGCGGCATCGAACATATGCCCACACATGATGTTGCCCTAAGCCGGCGCTTTATCACCCGGCCAGGAAGCTTGCAGGTAATCAAGTATGCCTTTGAAATGGCAAAGAAAAAAGGAACAAAAAGGATCACCTGCGGTCACAAGGCTAATATCATGAAGCTGACTGACGGTCTTTTCCTTGATTGCTTTCATGAAGTGGCAAAAGAATATCCTGATCTAAAAGCAGATGATGTAATTGTGGATGATCTCTGCATGAAACTGGTTACCAGACCGGACACTTTTGACGTAATCGTTCTGACCAACCTGCAGGGAGATATTGTCTCGGATCTCTGCGCCGGACTGGTCGGAGGACTTGGATTTGCTCCATCTGCAAACATCGGCGACCATATTTCCATTTTTGAAGCCGTTCATGGCACTGCACCGGATATCGCTGGAAAGAACATTGCCAATCCTACAGCACTACTACTAAGTGGCATCGCCATGTTAAGGCATTTGGGTTTAATGGAAAACGCTGCCGTCATTGAAAACGCACTGCTTTATACACTTGAACAGGGAGTACACACGGGAGATTTTGGAGACAAGAACACCCCTTCCTTAAATACAAGCGACTTCGCAGCGACCATCATCACGAATTTTGGTAAGATGCCGCAACTGGGCGCCCGACCCGTTCTTCCCAATATGCCTGTCACGCAAACTGTTTTTAAATTAGACCACAACCCGATGCTGGTTTCAAAAGAAATGGAAAAGGAAAAAATTGTGGGAGTCGATATGTTTATTGAAAGTGCCGAGCAACCGGAAATCATTGCCAAAAAATGCCTGAGACATGCAGGAGTTAAATTCAATCTGATCAATATCAGTAATCGCGGTACGCAGGTATGGCCTACCGGTTCCGTATATACGAATTTAGTTAACGAGTATAATGTCAGATTTGAAAGTATAGACGACTTTCCATTGAATCAACAGGATGTGCTGGGATTGTATGTAAGCTTAAGTGGTGATTTCAAAATCTGTTCTTCTGAACTGCTCAACAAGTGGGGTGACAAGAAAGCGTATAGCCTTGCTCAAGGTCAGTGATTAAACCTGATGTTGGCGCATTCACTCGGCTAAACCGGAGTATTTTTTCATTAAATTGCGGGAGAAATATGGCGCAGGAAACTTTTACATACACCAACGGCGAGGTAACCATTGTTTGGAAGCCAACCATTTGCCAACATTCCGGCAATTGTGTCCATGGGTTACCTTCTGTTTTTAATACTAAGAACAGACCTTGGATCGATATGAGGGGGGCAGAAACCAAAAGTATTGTTGAGCAGGTAAAAAAATGTCCCAGCGGTGCCTTGTCATTTTTCTTCAACAATTCAAATACGGATTCCCAATAATGGAAAAATTCGACTAAGCATTTCCTTTATGTTGATAACTTTTAAATCCGTTTTTCAATTCTTCTCCAATATTTACTGGCTCAAATCGTTTTTTATTGGTTACGTTTGTTAGCCCCTAATAACTGTTCATTCCCCTTTATAGACTATTGATCGCTTTGAATTATTCATTTTCTTATGAAGAATTTATCATCTCGCATAAGGATGATGTTAAGTATTGTCTTGATGCACGGCTTGATTTGCAGCCATGCTCAGGTACAAACACCCCGAAGTATTGTGATCAATAACAATTGTCATGGTTTTTATGAGTACCTCCCTGCAGGTTATAATAGTGGCGCTGCGCAATACCCCCTGCTCATTTTTATTCATGGCCTGAGTCAACTCGGGGATGGAAGCTCGCAGCTCAATCGCGTGTTATGGGCAGGACCTCCCCTATTAATTAGTAACGGGCAATTTCCGACATCATTTACGGTCAACAATACCCAGTTCAGTTTCATCATCATTTCTCCCCAATTCATTCAATTTCCAGTGCCTGATGATGTAGATTCCGTTGTCAACTATGCAGTAACGCACTATAGAGTTGACATGAGAAGAATTTACCTAACGGGAATGAGTATGGGAGGAGGGGCTACCTGGGAATATGCGGGAGACACGATCCAGCCATATGGAAGAAAATTGTCTGCCATTGTTCCAGTATGTGGCGCATCTTATCCGACCCAAGGACGAGGCCGAGTTATAGCCAAAGACAATCTTCCAGTATGGGCCACCCATAATGACGGAGACCCTACTGTTCCGGTAACAGCTACGATCGACTATATCAATTATATCAATCAACCGCCAGCTCCCATTCCGGCTGCCAGGATGACGATCTTCCACTCAAATCTGCATGACGCTTGGACCCAAACGTATGATCCTAATTACAGGGAGAACGGGATGAATGTATATGAGTGGATGCTTCAATATCAAAGACCGGCGGTCGTATTGCCAATTACTTTGAGCAGTTTTGACCTCAGTCTCGTCAACGATAACAAAAATGTCTTTATCAATTGGACAGTCACCGATGCCTCATCTTGCGCTTACTTTACTTTGAATCGTTCAACTGACGGGATACATTTTACAAAATTGACAGAGATTCCGGTTGACAGCAACAAAAAGAGCCAGTATTCTTTCACTGACCTGAATCCCGCCGCAGGCGATAACTTTTATCAACTAACGGAAACCGGTGCCGATGGAACAATATCCAGTTTTGAAGTGAAGGAGATCAATGTTGGTCAAAACGAATTTGATCATTCGATCCAAATTTATCCCAACCCTGCTACAAATTTCATTACGCTTCGATTGAACTCAGCGCTGAAAGGACGAATGACGGCCATGATAATTGACGCGCAAGGAAGAATTCTAAGACAATTTATTTTTGAAAAGCAAAAGAGCTTACTCGAGCAAAGATTCGTTTTTGGAAGCCTTTCACCGGGGACATATTTTCTCGAAATAAATGGACCGGGTAACCGTAATTCGATTGCTTTTACCGTTCAATAATAAAATCCCCTATTCTAATATCATGTAAGTAAGATCTCTTCATCCCGGATCATCCTTTCTTTTTTGCGGAAGAAAATTTATTCTTTTGCAGCCACGCTAAGACTTTATCACGCTGGTCGCCCTGGATAATAATGGCATTATCCTTAACGGAGCCGCCGGTTCCGCAAAACGTTTTCAGTTTCTTTCCGAGATCTTCGAGATCTGCCTGTTTTCCTATGAATCCTTCAATCAAAGTAACGGCTTTACCACCCCGCTGTTTAGTATCCAGGAGAATAAACAGCTTTTGTTGCTTGGGTTCCAGTGTGTCATGTTCTTGTTGTGGATTGTCGGAGAATTGAAAATCCGGATCGGTGCTGTAGACATACCCCCTAGTATCCGGCTTATTTTTCTTGTTCATTTGTAAGAATAAAATTAAAATGAAAATTCCTGCAACTCAACTCTCTTCTGCTTTCAGGCTGAAGTCCACACTGGTTGCCTGGTGAATTAATGCCCCTATGCTGATAAAATCAACTCCTGTCGCCGCATATTCAGTTACATTTTCGAGGTGAATGCCACCACTCGCTTCTGTTTCAAATTTGCCATTTATGATTTTAAGTGCCTCGACAATTTGAGCGGTTGAAAAGTTGTCCAGCATGATTCTGTCCACTTTTCCGAAAGTCACTACGCGCTTTACATCATCGAGATTCCTGGTTTCAATTTCGATCTTGAGCCCCGCCCTGATTGTTTGCACATACCTGGCGGCAAGGTCTATGGCTTTTTCAATGCCACCGCAATAATCAATGTGGTTATCTTTCAGCATGATCATATCGTATAATCCAAATCGGTGGTTGTGGCCACCTCCAATGCGAACGGCCTCCTTTTCCAGGAGCCTGAAATTAGGCGTGGTCTTTCTCGTATCCAATATCTGGGATTTAAAGCCCTTTATTTTGTCCACGTAAAGACGCGTTAAGCCAGCAATGCCGCTCATGCGTTGCATGCAATTCAGCACAAGGCGTTCACACTTCAGGATTGTATGAACTCGCGCTTCAATTTCAAAAGCCCATTCACCCACCTCGGCGTGCTCTCCATCCTTTTTCAAAGCAACAAATTTGGAGGAAGGTTCCATCCATCGGAATATTTTCTCCGCTACTTCAATGCCTGCGATTATGCAATCCTGCTTTACGTGTAGGGCAGCCTTTCCTTTTGCATCTGCATTGATGCAGGATAGGGTCGAGTGGTCGCCATCGCCAATATCTTCTTTGAGCGCTGAATCTACGAGAGTTCGTAAATGCTCATCAAAATTATGCATGGTCAAAACTAAACAAAAGAGATCAATGAGGAGAACCGATTAGGAGGAGAATGGAGAAGTTGAGAGTTGAGAGTCTTTCCATCACAATATTTTAAGTCTATCCGTCTGCCTGCTTTATAAAAGCCGTCCACTAACAACTGTCGACTTTGATTTCTTGCAGCAGCAGCCAAAAAAAGACTTATAGCTGTTGCTATAAGTCCCACTGGTTTTTTTAAGGAATTAATTATCTATTGAACTAGTTGGAAACGGAGCTCTTGTAAATATTGTCTGTCGCCTTTCTGTTTTAAAAAGAGTGATGTACGAAAATTTCCGTTTTGTGTTTCAAGAATACCTATGCAATAAACGAATTCATTATTTTCTCCTTTTTGTTTAACCTGGAAATTCCTAACACCGATATTTGCAAAAAAATCGCGAATTACCATTTCGGCCTGGCTCTTACTATAGGTATCACTTTTATCAGGTAATGAAATGTCAACACGACAGTCGAGGTATTGGGACAATTGATTGACATTCCCCGAGCGAATCGCGGTAGCAACGGCATCTATGCTGAAGAAAGATCGAAAAGATAGGAGGATGAACGCGCAAATTATCAGCGCCCAACCTACAATTTTTTTCATAGCGGAATGATTGTCACGGGAAAAGCTGCCAAAAATATGCCAAAGTGAATCTTCGATGGAAAAATACAGAAGAAAGCGTATTACTACTAACTTTGGCGCTTTGAAAACGAAGAAAACCAATTAATTACCTTATGGCATATAAGAAAATGATCTTGATAATCATGGATGGATGGGGCTTGGGAAAAGTGAAATCCTCTGATGCGATCCAACATGCGAAAACACCTTTCGTAAGCTCGTTATATAACCAATACCCTCACACTACGTTGATTACCTGTGGGGAAGCAGTGGGTTTGCCCGACGGCCAAATGGGAAACTCCGAAGTCGGTCACTTAAATATTGGTGCCGGACGAGTAGTTTACCAGGAACTACAACGAATCAATGTCGCTATCAGAGATGGCTCATTCGCCAAAAATCCGGTGTTGAATCAGTCCATTCAATATGCGAAATCCGCCAATAAGAGCCTGCACCTGATAGGCCTGGTGAGCGACGGGGGTGTTCACTCACATATCAATCATGTGAAGGCAATCACGGATTGTTGCAAACAGGCAGGACTCGAAAAGGTATTCATTCATGCCTTTACTGATGGCCGCGATACGGACCCAAAAAGCGGTTTGGGATTTATCAGGGATCTGAAAATGCATTTGCAAAAAGCGACCGGTCAGATTGCGAGTATATGTGGACGTTATTATGCCATGGACCGGGACAAGAGATGGGAAAGAGTGAAACTAGCGTATGACCTGCTGGTTAATGGCGAGGGTGAAAAAACCCGGGATCCTTTGGCGGCCATAGAAAAATCTTATGACAACAATGTGACAGATGAATTCATCAAACCAGTTGTTGTTACCGGAGAAGATGGACAGCCCATCACTACTATTCAGGATGGAGACGCGGTCGTATGCTTCAATTTCCGTACAGACCGGTGTCGTGAAATCACAGAAGTGCTTACACAAACGGACATGCGGGATTTTGGCATGCATGCTTTGAAGTTGAATTATACCACCATGACAGAATATGATCGTGACTTCAAAGATATTCACGTGATTTTCGAGAATGATGATTTACGAAATACTATCGGCGAGATCATTGCGGCAAAGGGATTGAAACAGATCCGGATTGCTGAAACGGAGAAATATCCGCATGTGACATTTTTCTTTAGCGGCGGTCGTGAGAAGGAATTTGAGGGAGAAAAAAGGATCATGATCCCCTCACCTAAAGTACCTACCTATGACCTGCAACCTGAAATGAGTGCGCACGAAGTAACTGATGCGATCGTCGGGGAAATCAATAAAAAATCTGCTGACTTTATTTGTCTCAATTTTGCGAATGCAGATATGGTTGGACACACGGGAGTTTGGGAGGCAGTTATTAAAGCTGTTGAAACAGTGGACAAGTCTGTTGAGAAAGTAGTGACAACTGCCCTCGCCAATGGTTACACCGTTTTCCTTACGGCGGATCATGGTAATGCAGATTTTCTCATTAACGAAAATGGCACCCCTAATACAGCTCACACATTAAACCCCGTCCCCTTCTTCATCATTGATAAAGAATGGAAAGGAACCATCAAACCCGGCAAGCTCGGAGACCTTGCTCCTACCATGCTTTCAATGATGGGAATTGAAGTTCCAACCGAAATGACAGGAGACTTGCTGGTTGATAGTCAGGAGTCGGCAGTCAGGACCAGAGAGTCGGCAGTCGGCAGTCACGGATAGTCTTTTATAAGCAAATACATAAAGGTCGCAGCCCCCACACTACCGTCTGGTGGTCGGGCTGCGACCTTTATGTATTTACACCTCCATTGCATCTATGTTTGGAGAGTCCTGTAGACGCCTACTTTTTTACAAACCACGCAGCTTTAACTAGAAAAAATTGTCTAAATTACAGGGCAACGAGGTTATTATGACCGAAGACGCCATCTTGCAAGGTTGTTTAAAAAATCAAGCTGCTGCCCAGCGGGAATTGTATAACAGGTACAGTCCCAAAATGCTCGCAGTTTGTTATCGGTTTGCCCACAACAGAGAGGATGCAGAAGATATGTTACAGGAAGGCTTCATCAAAGTGTTCCTGCAGATACATACTTTTCAAAATAAAGGCGCTTTTGAAGGTTGGATCAGAAGAATAATCGTTCACACGTGCATCAACCATTTGAAAAAGAATAAGCGCTTTAACGAAAGCGTCGATATCCTAAACGCAAATGCCATTCAGGTCCGTGAAGAGAGTGTTCCGTCGATTGTGCAGGCTAAGCAAATAGTGGACTGCATACGGATCTTACCCATTGGATACAGAACTGTTTTGAACTTGTACGCAATTGAAGGCTACTCTCATAAAGAGATTGCTGACATGCTGGACATCGAAGAAAGTACGAGTCGGTCTCAGTATACCAGGGCCAAGCAAATGTTAGAAGATATCCTGGTAAGAAAGAATATTCTTCAAAAACCAAAAGAAAAAATCGCATGGATGGCAGGTTTACGATAAGGAATATCCTATCCTTTGAAGATAGAGCCCAAAACGATTGACAATGATGGAAAGAAAATTCCATAGTGACGAATTTGAGGAGCTGCTCAGGCAAAAAACGGATCAATATAAAATGTACCCTTCCGAAAATGTATGGAAAGAAATTTTTAATTCCTTACATACAAGAAGAAGGCGGTTTATTGCAGGCATGTCCGTTTTGGTTACCGGCATTTTGATATTTGCCGGTAAAGAACTATTAGGTCCTGCCCGGCATCCTGACATGCTAAAGCCTATTGTCGTCGTCAACTCACAAAAGGCAATTATCTCCGAAACTGCTGTTAATATCCAGCCGTTCGCAAAAGCAGAAATTGGTCAGCCGGAATCAGTCATTGCATCTAATCTCAAGCCAGCTGTTCCATTCGATCCCTTTTCCATTCAGCCGGATCAACAGCAACCATCACCTTCATCCGGTTTTGAAAATATCTCCCCCGATGACATAATGACTAACGTTCCAAGGTATGCGATGAACGGCAGAAGAGTCGAAGGCCGGTACCTGATCGTTCAGCCTGATATGGGTGATGCGGACCCGTCAGCAAATGGCGATGTCAAAGCAGAACATGTACGCAAGGAGGATATTAATAATTACAACCAGGATGACAAAAAGCAAATAAACTGGTTGGAAGAAAGCGCACTACAGCACCTGGTTCCCATTCGCAAGAGCAAATTTGCGTGGCAGCTATACCTGGCGCCCACCGTTAACTACCGGCAACTTTCTGGTTTTGACTATAGCTCAAAGCCAACTATTCAAAATGTGCCCATTGCACCTGTTCGCTTCGGAAATATCAATGATTTTGTTGACCACAGTCCAGCGGTCGGATATGAAGTTGGCGGCAGTATTCTTTACAAGCTCACAAGGAACCTGACTCTGAAAGCGGGTCTGCAATTCAATTACAGCCGTTACATTATAAAAGCATTTTTCTCTCCGAATACACAACTGGGAACAATCGCGTTCAACTCATATTATGGATACGTCCGGGATTCTATAACACACCCGACGAATGTGAACAATTTAGGAGGGAAATCGCAGGAAAGTATTCAAAACAAATACTATCAATTATCTGTCCCGATCGGAATTGAAATGCGTGTAATTGGCAACGGAAGACTTCAGTTTAATGTGGGTGGAAGCATTCAACCAACTTATCAGCTAAATCGAAATACCTACCTGTTGACAACCGATTTTGTCAACTATACAAAAGAGCCGTCACTAATAAGGAGATGGAACGTGAACGGAGGCCTGGAAGCATTTGTTTCCTATGCCATGGGAAAATATCGCGTACAATTAGGGCCGCAATTCCGTTATCAACTTCTTTCCACGTATACGGATAAATATCCATTTAAGGAAAATCTGATGGAATACGGCCTCAAGATCGGTATTACAAAGTCAATACCTTAGCCTTTTTTGACGGATTCTTCTCTTTCGGAATCTACCTGTGTTCACTTTAGCAATAGATTTAGGGGTTTGTTTTTATATTGCAGTCTATGATGACGCCTTGTCTATGAGGTTCACCAGATTAACCATTTATATTCCATGAAGAATTATTTTTTTCTGTTCCTGTTTGAAACTCTCGTGTTTATTTCTTGCGGCCATCCAGAGCAACCGAAGAGTGAGCCGGTCGCAACTAATGATTCCGCCGACGTCAAGAATTATTTTCCTGTTGAAGATTTTCTCAGGTCTGAGATCAGTTATGTCGATTCTTTCCCTCTGCGAATCGTGCGTTATCATACCGTTGGGACAAAGACTGATTCCGGATTTATCAAGTCAAGTGATTTTGACCAGATGGCAAAAGCTTTCCTGCCCGCTGATCTGAACGATTCCGCTTTTCAGAAAAAATTCACAGAAAGTTCTTTTATCGACCAATCGACTCATCTGATTACGTTTACTTATTCAACTAAAAACAATCAATCCGGTCTTCAACGGGTCGACGTAATGGCAACACGTGGCATGAATTCCGATAAGGTCAAGAGTATTTATATGGAGATCCTGGAAAACAAGAACGACTCATCAATCATTAAGAAAATGTATTGGGTGGCAAAGAAAAGTTTCGATATCGCCACCATCATGCAATCGGGCGAACAATCCAGTTTACTTAGTCGCACCAGGGTGGTTTGGGATGTCGGCGAATAAATGACCATGACGCAGAAAGAATTTCAAGAAGTCCTAGCAACGATTCCTGTCGAGCCGGG
>PSRA01000108.1 GCA_003175695.1 Bacteroidota bacterium
GGTTTTTTGGTAAATTCGACAAACCTATTAAATATGTTATGGAGAAAATTTAATGGCGACCCGATTGAATTACCAATTGCCCGTGCCGTTGAAAATGCGATACGGCGTGAAACCGAAAAAGGATACCACCTCAAAGTTTGCATTGGTACTGATTCCCAGGTAAAAGGAGCTGAAACAGAATTTGCTACCGTAATTGTTTTTCTTCGTGAAGGACATGGTGGATTCATGTTCATCCACAATGAAAAAACCAAGACCCAGTATTCGATCAAAGAGAGGATGCTGGTGGAAGTAGCAAAGAGCATTGAAATTGCCTATGAACTTTGCCACTTGTTCACTCAATATGATGTGGACATGGAGGTGCATGCAGACATCAACACAAATCCTCATTTCAAGAGCAATGACGCACTAAAGGAGGCAATGGGTTATATCTTGGGAATGGGCTTTGCATTTAAAGCCAAACCTGAGGCATTTGCTTCCAGCAGCTGTGCGAACAAGGTCGTTAACTAGGCTGTAGTCTAAAGCCAAAATCCGGAATCGAGAGATCCAATTTTTCTCGAACTGCCCAACTGCCCCCGGATGCCAATGAGACGCTCACTGATTCTCCGACTTCCGACTGCTTTCTATTCACTTTCCCATTCCGCATTCATTTCTTCGATCCAGGTCAATATTTTGTCTCTGCCCGATTTTTTTACGGCACTCGTAATTACGTGTGCGGGAAGAAACTGCCAGGTCTCGCGCATTCTTTCAAAGAATGCCTTTACATTCAAGCTGACGATTCGCTGATTCTCCTTGTCCGATTTTGTAAAAATAATTGAGAAAGGTACCTGCCACTTGCCCAGTTCGTCCAAAAACTCAAGGTCGATTTTTTGTGGTGAATGCCTGCTGTCAACCAGAAGAAAAACCTGAGCCAAATTGGTTCGCTTTCGTAGGTAATCCTCGATCATCCTTTCCCACTTCTTTCTCTGGGTTTGAGAGACCTTTGCAAATCCATACCCTGGAAGGTCCACGATGTACCAGTGTTGAATTTTGTTTTTTTCGTCACGTGAATTCGAACTTTCCAGGGCAAAATGATTAATCAATTGTGTTTTGCCGGGAGAGCCGGAAGTTTTTGCCAGTTTTTCATTACCTGCTATCATGTTGATCAGTGAAGATTTGCCCACATTGCTTCGACCAATAAAAGCATATTCGGGCCTGTCTGGTTTCGGGCATTTTGTGTAGTCGGGACTGCTGATAATATATTGTGATGACCTGATCACCATACAAAGTGTAATATATGGATTTCATGAAATTATTTTTTGTCTCCAGCGGAGGCTTTTTTGATTTTACTCTATTGCTTTCAAATTTGATCATCCTGTCGAGTGAAACTCTTGCCGTATCTTCGTTTTTTATGGTTGAGTATAAGCATGATAAAGTTGTACCCTTTAAGAATTCTGAGCTAGGGAAGAAGGAACAAGTGGCCGATATGTTCGACCGCATTGCCTTTCGATATGATTTCCTGAACCGTTTTTTGAGTGGGGGTATTGATATTTATTGGAGAAAAAAAGCCATTTCAGAATTATTGAATTGCAATCATCAATTCGTCCTCGATGTAGCGACCGGCACCGCTGATATGCCTATTATGATGGCAAAATATCTTCATCCGCAAAAAATAACCGGCATTGATTTGTCAGAGGGTATGCTCCAGGTGGGAAGAAAAAAAATTGCAAGTTCCAATTTAGAACAATTGATCGAATTAGAAAGAGGAGACTGTGAAAATCTGCCGTTTGAAGATGAATGTTTTGATGCAGTCACGGTTGCTTTTGGCGTTCGCAATTTCGAAAATCTGGAAAAAGGATTAAGAGAAATGAGACGAGTGTTGAAAAAGGGAGGCAGGCTGGTAATTCTTGAGTTCTCAAAACCTAAGAATCCCCTTTTCAAAAAGATGTGCAATTTTTATTTCAAATTCATAACTCCAGGATTTGGCAAAATCTTTTCCAGGAATAAAGAAGCATACCAATATCTCGATGAATCAGTGCAGGCTTTTCCAGAGGGCGAGGAATTAATCGAGATACTTTTGCAATCAGGCTTCAGTATGAGCCGGCAAAAGCCATTAACCTTTGGAATCTGCTCCATATATTCCTCAAGTAAATAAATCCATCGGAATTTTCTTCGACTTATACACCCATGACTACGTGCCAGGAAAATTCAAATCAAAAGTTAAAATTCGATTGCCGATATTTGGAACTTTTTGCAAGGCAATTAAATGGCTGGTCATGCGTTGTTTATTCCTTAGATATCCTGAAAAACAACTTTGCCCTGATTTGAGAAAAAATTTACATCTAACTAATTGGTTTTGTTTAATTTATGAATGCAATGGATCTAAGGAGAACCAGGCTGGTGGTTTTAATAGCCTGTTTGATTTTGACTTTATCAGGATTGAACGCCAAAGCTCAATTGAGGGACAATTTGAATTTGCCGGACCATGATTCAAAGTTTTATCATTTAGGAATCGCCCTGATATATAACAATTCACATTTCCAGGTAAGTGCCCATCCCCAATTTTTGCAGAGTGATAGTGTACTTTCTGTAAATCCATTGAATACAGGCGGATTTGGCCTGGCAGGCATGCATACTTTAAAGCTTAGTACGCATTGGGAATTCAGGGTTGTTTTTCCTGAGTTGATGTTTTCTTACAAGAATCTCACTTATCACATTAAATATCCAAGCAGCGGCCAGCAGGCTGTTGCAACCAAACAAATCGAATCCATCCTGCTGGGGTTTCCGGTGCAAGTAAAATTTCTCTCTGACCGGATAAACAATTTTCGGGTATACATGCTCGGGGGAATCAATTATCAGTATGACCTTGCCTCGAACGCTACATCCAGGAAAGCAGAGGACCTGGTGAAGTTAAAACCTTATGATCTAAGCATCCAGGCCGGAATTGGTTTTCAATTTTTCTTCCCCGTTTTTATTCTGTCTCCTGAACTTAAGATCAGCAATGGGATCCTAAATGTGCACAGCCGCGATCCGAATCTTATCTATTCAAGTACAATTGACAAGTTGAATTCAAGAATGATCGTTTTCTCACTCATTTTTGAGGGTTAGCATTCTTAAAAAGGCCCCCGAATATGGCCAGGCCCTCTCCAGGATAAGGTGTACACTCTTTGGATTAATTAACCCAGGCTGCAAGTTCAATTTGTGATAAATTGATCTGATCGCTGGCTATGTGAATCTATATTTCTACGCGGTGAAAAATGCTCGAATGCTACCGTCGGTTTCCACCATTTAGACCAATGGAGACATAGATTTAAATAGCCACATCGTTTTAAATACATCCATCGCTACCCGGGTTAACCAATTTGGCTTCTCATTTCTGATTATTGAATATCGTCCAAAAAAGATCCACCATAAATATACTGTTGTGAAAGCTGGCATTGCTAAACCTGACATCAGTATTATCATTGACCTTTGAGATTCCAAAATTGTAACGGGCACCAATACCTAATCCGATAGGACTTTGGTAGCCTAAACCGACGCCCCAGGCGAATTCGGCTTTCTTAGTGATGTCGCGGACGCTTTCATCCAGGAACTTGGAAGAACTAATATTGAAGTTGACCGAAGGACCGGTTTCCAGGAAAAATCCGCCGGTAAACCTGTATTTGGCAAAGACAGGTATGCTCAGATAACTTAATTTCAATTTCTGATTGTTGATGATGGTCGTGTTGTCCTGGGCAGTGACCGTTACTTTTGCGCCTGCAGTAGAGTAGAGAAGTTCTGGTGCGATTGCAAAATGGTCACCGATCAAAAAATTAACGAACCCGCCCGCGTTCCATCCAACCAGCGCGGAATAAGATGAATTGTACTGCGAATTGCTTCCGGTAAAACTGCTGATATTCACTCCGCCTTTTATGCCAAGTTGAAATTTTTGAGCAAAGCAGGAAGCACTAGTCAATAATAAGCACATTAAAATAGCTTTTTTCATAAAAAAGTTTTGATTAGAAATGTAATCCAGAATAGTGAAGGGGAAATAATTAGAGACTGGAGTCGAGAGGTGAGTTCGCGCAGATCTAAGATCAACGTTGCTTAGGATTGAAACCAGATTTTCGATTTCAGACTTTCGACTGTTTGACGTCTCGCTTGTCTGTCAAAATATTATACCATCCTTATAGATGCAGGAAATTGCAATGGGATTGATCTGATTCGGGAAAAAATTACCGGTTTATGTACATTATAATACACAGCAAACCAAATCAATAATCATATTGTCTTCTGAACATATTAATTCTCAAACCAAGTGTAAACGTGGCTGAATTGGTAGTGGATGTTTGATCCACTTCGTGGACAATATAATTTCTAAACAATACAGAGAAATCAAGAAAAACATTTTCTTTTGGTTCCCAGGAAACAAGGGCAGACGCATTGACGCAATTAGCAGGAGTTCCGGAGCCGATATGGAATCCATAATCCCTGGGTCGGGTTTCATAGTTAAGAAAAATATTCGAACCAAAATTAACGCCAGCCGAATCCAAACCCTGTTTGAAATACATCACCTTGGCTTCCACATTCCACCTTGGAGCGGGCTGGTACCTTAGCAAGGTGATGAACTCCCGGAAATTGGCTCCCAATGGATGGGCGAGTGGCTGATTATAGTGAGAGTAATTTGAGACAGTATCATTGTGCGTATAAACATATGGACGAACCAGGTTCATTTCTATTTGAAAATCGAGGTTCTTAATGTTGAAGACATTGATGTATTTGAACCCTAACTGCAGACCTTGTTTATTGCCCCACCATCCATCGCTGTAGTGAAGCACTTCATGCAACACAAATTCATTAATTGCAAGCTGTCCATAGAATTGGGTGGCATGTCCAATATTTGCTTTGAAGTCAAGTCCCACTGTGACTTTATCGGGGCTTCCATTTTGCTGCTGAGCGGCCACAAGAAATATTACCGGATTGAGGTAGGAGAATTCAAAATGATCAGCGCGGCTGAAGACTACATTATCGAACAATCCGAGATTAAGCCATTTTGTTGCATTAAAACTCAGGTGGTGGATGGCGGCATACTTTTTCGGATATTGATAATCTCCAGGCAAATGCTGATTTATCATTTCCATATACATAATATTATAGTTTATCTTCCAAATCCTTGTGTTGATCCTCAAAAAAAGATATGGAGCACTATAATCGCTTAATAACAGACTGCGGTAACCATTGCCGATGAAATTTTTGTCATAGCCAAATTGAACCTGGAAATATTTCCATATACCAAAATAAATAGATCCCCGCGCGTCAAAATAATCAAAAGCAGTTTCCTTAAAATGTTTAAAATATCCTGCGCCGGGTACCGCGGGATATCCGCTGGCATACACCCGGTCTTGAAAATAACCGGGGCCTCGTTCCTGGTTATCCGTTAGATAGGTGGAAAAGCCTAATTTGTTTGCAATTATGCCACGCATGGTGAAGCCTTTTGAATTCAGGAAAACGCGTTCACTGTTGCCCGTTTCAATAGACTGATTCTGCTGCAAAACAGGATTGAGGGCCAGGAAAAAATCCTTTTCATTTACCTCGAAAAAATTTGCTTTTGTTTTGTAAATAGTATTCCATAGCGGATGCTTGCTTTTAAAACTTTCTTTGCTTCCTGTAACCCATTCGGTGTTGTTCATCAGGAGAGAGTGCAAGTTGTGTTGGTCAACTTTAGATAAATTGTACAAGGCATCGTATGGAAAGAACCTATGCAGCGAATCTGCCAATTCTGCCACTCCAACAGCCATCTGTCTGCTAAAGGGTTTTGGAGTCATGACATTCAAATCCGGATTTGTCTGCAAAAGGATTTCAAGTCGGTCCAGGAAATGTTCGGATTTATCGCCCTGGGGGAGATAAGAAGATTGACCAAAACAAGAAAAAGCTAATAGGAAAAATATAAAATGGCTTACAAGGGTTTTTATAAATTGCGTCATGATAGCTAGTTAGCGGATTCTAATTCAAGATATGCAAAATTACCTGATAAAAAATATTTCAATCGTTAACGAATCGAAGTCGAAGATGGGTGATGTGCTCATCAAAAATCAAAGGATTGAAAAAATTGCCCCCACCATTGATAATGATATTTCGGCGATTGAAATCAATGGGGCAGGTAAATATTTGCTTCCGGGTGTGATCGATGACCAGGTTCATTTTCGTGAACCCGGACTAACGCATAAGGCTACCATATTTACGGAATCAAGAGCTGCAGTAGCAGGGGGAGTCACTTCGTTTATGGAAATGCCTAACACAATCCCTCCAACTTTTACCCAGGAACTGTTAGAAGATAAATACCAAATAGCAAGCCAGAATTCTTTGGCTAACTATTCATTTTTTATGGGCACTTCCAATGACAATGCAGAGGAAGTACTGAAGACGAATGAAAACAAGAAGGATGTTTGTGGGGTTAAGATATTCATGGGGTCCTCCACTGGCAATTTGTTAGTCGACAACTACCTCACTTTGGATCGATTGTTTCGGGAGTCCGAATTGTTGATTTCAACACATTGTGAAAACGAGCAAATCATAAAGAAGAACCTGGAACGACTGCTAAAGGAGAATCGGAAACTGACTGCTTCAGATCACCCCATCATTCGGGATGACAGTGCATGTTTTGAATCTTCTTTTGCTGCCGTTCAACTTGCCAAAAAATACAATAGCCGGCTACATATTCTGCATATCAGCACTGAAAAGGAATTACAGTTATTTACAAACATGCTGCCCTTAGAGGAAAAAAGAATTACCGCGGAGGTTTGCGTGCATCACCTTCATTTTACCAGTGATGATTATGCGGAGTTGGGCAACCAGATCAAATGCAATCCGGCCATAAAGTCGGCTTCCAACAAGGAAGCATTATGGAGTGCCCTGCTGGACGACCGGCTGGATATCATTGCTACCGACCACGCTCCTCATACCTTGTCGGAAAAGGGACTGTATCGAAATGAGATGAGTTGCCTGACACCACTGGAGGGAGAGAAGGGAAGTTATATAAAAGCTCATGCGGGATTGCCCCTGGTACAACATTCGCTTCCACTAATGCTTCACTATGTAATGAAAAAGAAGTTTTCGATTGAGAAATTAGTTGAAAAGATGAGTCACGCACCTGCCATTTGCTTCCAAATAGAAGAACGGGGATTTATTAGGGAGGGTTATTATGCTGATTTGGTTATTGTTGATTTGGAAAGACCAACGAATGTCAATGCCGCCAATATTTTATATAAGTGTGGGTGGAGTCCAATGGAAAGCTGCGCTTCGACTGAAAAGACCGTCGAATTTCCCGCATCCATTACGCATACTTTTGTAAATGGTCAACTGGTTTATGAAAATGGTTACCTCAATGAATCTCATAAAGGAATGAGATTGCGATTCAATCGCTAAACTGGTCAGCCCTTGTTCCAGACCGTTATAGAAATAGCCTCTTAGCTATATTTATGGAAATCGACAAAACGACATACGAAGACCTCTCGCTCTTCAACCACGAAGAAGAAGCCTCTATTTTCCATAAAGTGAATTTTACGAGAACCCGTGGTGGCCGGGATTGGTTATTCCAATTCTTTAATAAGCCATTTAGTGACATCACGCATATTCAGGACACACAAAAGATCATCACTTTGATGCTGGCTAACCTGGACCAATGGCCGCTTACCATTTCTAACGGAACGGTTATGGTAATGGAAAGATTCTATGAATCGGCTTTAGATGATATTCCGCAAGGAGCCGGTCTGCTCAATGGGATTACTTATAAAATATTTCATGCACCTGATTTTTCGCTCTTAAGATATTCGCTTGGTCATTTTGCAGACTTTGCCCGCGGAATGAAAAAAATTATTGAAATTTTTGACAAAGATGGCGGCCCCGCATTTTTCCGTTCCTATCTCGCAAGAGCAAGGTTTTTACTCGATCATGAAGTAATCCAGGCCATGACCAAAGTGAAATCTTCCAAGGATTTCACATGGGGGGAAACAGTACATTTTGGTCATTATGTCCGGGGAAGATTTAAGCCGTTTGCATTGGAATTAATTGAAATCTATGGCAGGATGGATGCCTGGTATTCGATGGCTGTTGCGTGTCGGGAATTACATCTGACCATGCCCGTTTTTCATGAAGGGAGTCGACCTTTTATCGAAGCACAGTCATTATACCACATCTTGTTACAGAACCCGGTCTCCTATAACATCCGGATGAATGAACAAGCCAATTTTGTTTTTTTAACCGGCGCAAACATGGCAGGAAAAAGCACATTTATTAAATCTGTTGGTGCGGCTGTGTTCTTAGCACACGTCGGGATGGGAGTTCCAGCGGAAAAAATGGATTTGAGTTTGTTCGATGGAATTCTCAGTAACATAAACGTTGTCGATAACCTAGTAAAGGGAGAGAGTTATTTTTTTAATGAGGTGCAGCGGATAAGGAATACCCTGATTAAGATTAGTGATAAAAGAAAATGGCTGGTCTTGATCGACGAACTGTTCAAGGGAACGAACGTGCAGGATGCCATGAAATGTTCTTCTACTGTTATTAAGGGACTGATAAAGATCAGCAATTCATTATTTATACTTTCTACACATCTCTATGAGATCGGCGAAGAGATGAAGCAATTTCCGAACATCATTTTTCTTTATTTTGAAACGACAGTGCACGAGGATCAACTCGAATTTAGCTACCAATTAAAGTCGGGCATCAGCAATGACAGGTTGGGGTACCTGATTCTTAAAAGAGAAAAAGTCGTTGAAATGCTGGAAAAGCTTTGATCCTTGCAGGCAAGAAGTTTCGGGCAATAGCGCAAAATAAACTACTACAAAGTGGAAAAACGTGGCTGTAATTCTCTACCGCGGCCAGCGATGGTTTTAAATATTTGGCAGAGGCAACTAAGTATCCTAGCCTCACCGCGAAGGATGGGCCGGTCAGTAATCATAAACCGCGATATGAATTTATTCGGGAGAAGCTGTCTTTGCAAAAACCAGGCTGGAACTATCTTCCAACAACATAGGCATTTCTCTTTTCTTTCGGATGATTCTTTTGAAGGAGAAAATGCTTTTGAAAATTTGCGCAACAGTTAACCTGACGATCTTGAAGTCCAGGGATAAATTTGAATTACGGATATAGAAAGCATCCCATTGGTAACGGTGGAAGATATTGTGGAAATTCTTGGCGGGCCCACGGCAGCCTTTCACTTGTGCCATACCGGTAATGCCTGGTTTTGCATAATGGCGAAGACGATAATTGGCCACGATCCTGCCAAAATCATTATTATCCTTATGCATATGCGGCCTGGGGCCCACTACACTCATATCCCCAATTAGAACATTGAAGAATTGAGGCAATTCGTCTATACTGGTTATGCGTAAGAATTTCCCTAGGCGGGTAATACGCGGATCGTCAGAAACAGCCTGCTGATCGTCACAATCAACGTTAACTATCATTGTTCTAAACTTAAAACAACGAAAGCTCCTGCCTAGAAAGCCAACTCTTTTTTGAATGAAAAAAATGGGACCGGAAGAATCTAATTTAATCAGGATCGCTAATAACGGTAATAACCAGCTAATAACAAACACCAGAACAAAGAGAGAGAATACAATATCAAAAAGACGTTTACCGAACAGATATGCTCTACGACCCCTCAAGTAATCCCTAAAACTTTCATGATTTCTAATGGTCTCAAATTCCCCCAGGAATAATCCTCCTTTTGCAATTCCAAG
>PSRA01000003.1 GCA_003175695.1 Bacteroidota bacterium
AAAAGTGGGGAATAGAATACTTATACCAACCTCCGCTCACTCAACAATTAGGCATTTTTTCCAGGCAGTCTATCACTGAAGAACTAATGAATGCTTTTGTGCGTGAAATTCATCGTCGATACAAGTTTGCAGAAATTTTTCTTAACTATTGCAACAGTAATCCTCATTTAAAAGCGCGCAATAATTATATATTGGCATTAAACAGGCCTTACGAAATAATAAAAAACAATTATAGTACCGACCTAATAAAAAATCTCAAAAGGTCGTCCCGGTTTGATTTGAACTATCGAAAGGAGAATAATCTCGCGTTAGCTTTGAAACTCCATGAAGAATACTACAGGAAAAGAACTCCTCATGTGAAGAAGGGAGATTATCAAAACTTTGAAAAGGTTTGTAACCATTTAATGCGTGAAGAAAAAATCCTGCTTAGAGGCGCATACGATTCAAAGAATCAGTTGCTTTCAATAGCATTGATGATGTTGGACCCTCGCCGGATTTACCTGATTGAATCGACTACCACCAAACTGGGCAGGGACATGCAAGCCAACCATTTTTTACTCGATTGTCTAATTAGAGAATTTGCCGAAAGAGAAATGATATTAGATTTCGTGGGATCAAACATCTCCGGAATCTCCCATTTTTATAAAAATTTTGGATCGACGAATCAGCCATATTTCTTTTTCAGGATGAACAACCTTCCCTGGCCATTGAAATTATTCAAATAGACTACTCTAGATTCTTACTAAATCAGACGATTGAGTATGGAAGTGGGTTGAAAAAACCTCCGATTTTTTCTTTCATTTGAAAATTAATCTTTGGGAGAAGTTTCATTGGCATGACGATCCTGGAGGATTTTTTCTGCCAGCAACAAATCCAAAGGCCTGGTTATTTTGATATTTGTCGATTCTCCTTCCAGAAGATGGATTCTTCCGCCAGCTTTCTCGACCACCGTCGCCTCGTCTGCAAGGTCAACGTCTGAACAACTCTGAAAGGCTTCCGCCAGGGCGTTGCTCTGAAAGGTCTGCGGTGTTTGAATCAATTTTACACGACTCCTGTCAATACTCTCATTCTGCCCATCTTTTTCAATTCTAACGCTATCAATGGATGAAATGGCAGGAATTGCATTCCCATGGTCTAACGCAGATTGATAACAACGATGAATAAGACCGGTCGTAATCAAACACCGGACTCCGTCGTGAACAAAAACTATGGAAGGATGCTCAACATGACTCAGTCCATTCTTTACAGACTGAAACCTGGTACTTCCACCGGCAACTATTTTGATCCGGTCATGGCCTGAAATTGATCTTATAATTGATTCGCCCTCGGCAAAATGATTCTTTGTCAAAACCAAAACTACCTGCAAGTCATCGTATGCATCTAAAAATGCATTGATCGTGTACCAGATAATCGGCTTTCCCTGCAATAAAAGAAATTGTTTGGGAGTAGAAAGTCCCATCCTGGTGCCCGATCCTGCAGCTACTATCACGGCATATTTCTTCATAAGTACTCGCGAGGAGGAAAATCCGGAAAAAAAATAAAACTAATTAAGCAGCATTTCGCATTCTTTCAGAAGGCGTGACTTGTCAACTGCCACAGTACCCACTTCTTCGCAAACCAGTCCGCCAGCCACATTGGCGATCTCTGCCATCAGGTCAACATTATGAGTCAATGCAAAGATCAATGCTGCAACCGCTATTACTGTGTCACCGGCTCCCGATACGTCAGCAATATTGCGAAGATGTGAAGCTACTACTTTCGCTTCCTCGCCAAATTGATAAAAAACACCCTTTTCAGAAAGTGTTATAAATGAAATCCTGTGATGTAATATATCGGATAGCTGTTGGTGTATTTTCTTAAGTGCATCCAGGTCGAGATGATCAGTTAATATATTAAGGCCCTCTTTGACCTCCTTAACGTTTGGTTTGAAAATATCAACACCCTCATAGGAAAAAAAATTCTTTCTCTTAGGATCTACCGCCGTTATTACATGGTTTTTTTTTGAAAGCTTAATGATTTCACGAATGACCCTGTCTGTTAGAATTCCCTTATTGTAATCCTCGAAGATCATGACGTGTGGATTCTCGTTGGCAAGGTAATTTTCAACCGACTGAATAATGGCATCTTCATCAGCCTTACTCAAATCCTGGGTAGTTTCAGCATCCAGACGCATCATCTGTTGATTCCTGCTGATAATTCGTGACTTGTTTGTAGTGATCCTGGAGCTACTTCTTAATAAATAACCCGTTTGAATGTTGTTCTTAGTAAAGAGAGATTCAAGCGTAGCACCGTTTTCATCTTGTCCAATAACAGAGAAGACATTAACAGACACTCCCAGCGACGCAAGATTCAATGCCACATTGCCCGCTCCTCCTATCCTGAATTCTTTCTTGTCGAGACTGACTATTGGCACGGGAGCTTCAGGAGAAATCCTTTCTACATGCCCCCACCAATAGGTGTCGAGCATGACGTCTCCCACTACTCCAACTCTTGCGTTTTTGAAGTCTGCAAATATGGAACTAAAGTCTGTCATATACGAATACGCTTGACCGTCATACAGGCATCTTGGCACTGGCTGCTTCTGACTTCATCCTGCTGACTGCAATAATATATAATGGAATACCTGCCAGCACAATGATCAGACCAAAACCAGCATAATTCGGTTTTTGGAAGATCAGTGCGATGCAAAAACAAATGGCAAGAATAATGTAAATAAAAGGCAAAACCGGATATCCAAATGCTTTATAGGGTCTTTCCATGTCGGGCACTTTTCTTCTCAATATGAATATGCCAAAAATGGTGAGAGCATAGAACATCACTGCCACGAAAGCTACCATATCCAGCAGATCTCCATATCTTCCACTGAGACATAAGATGCTGGCTACAACACACTGCGCCCACAACGACCATTGCGGAACTGCAAAGCGGTTCAACGATCCTGCGTTCCTGAAAAACAATCCGTCTTTTGCCATGGTATAATATACCCGTGCACCTGCGAGGATCAACCCGTTATTGCAGCCGAAGGTTGAGACCATGATCATGATGGCAATTATATAAGTGCCGATACTGCCGAATATGGCGTTGGCAGCTGCTACTGCAACGCGGTCCTGTTTGGCAAATGCTATATCCTGCAACGGCATCACGCTAGTATACATCAGGTTAGCCGCCACATAGATGATGGTTACAATCAACGTACCGAGGAACAGACTGAGGCCAATATTTTTTTTGGGATTCTTGATTTCGGCGGCAATAAAAGTCACATTGTTCCAGGCGTCGCTGGAAAATATTGATCCCACCATGCCGGCTGCAATTGCTCCCAGTGTGGCAAGACCAACAATACTAGTCTGCCCTCCTTCCATGCTCAGTCTCTTCATGCCCCAGCCACCTGACCAATTCGCATTCCAAATCGAGGATTTTGATCCAAGCAGGAATCCAAAGAGGATTAAACCAAACAGCGACAACAATTTTGTGACCGTGAACGTGGTCTGAATCACTTTACCTCCCTGCACACCTCTTGTGTTGACATAAGTGAGAAAAATGATGAGGACGATGGAAACCAATTGTGCGATATATACTTTGAATGACCCCAATTGAAAAATGATATTTTCGTCTTTCAATTCAAGCGGAGGGAAGAAATATCCTGCAAATTTTGAAAACGCGACTGCAACAGCAGCGATCGTTCCGGTTTGAATGACTGCAAAAAAACTCCAGCCATACAAAAAAGCAATCAGAGGATTATACGCTTCTTTTAAATAAACATATTGTCCACCCGCTTTTGGAAACATACCGCCCAATTCCCCATAACTGACTGCAGCTGTAATGGTCATGAAACCAGTAATAAGCCAAACGAAGATCAACCAACCGGCCGAACCCACATTGCGTGTGATATCGGCACTCACGATAAAAATGCCGGAGCCGATCATGGATCCTGCAACAATCATTGTTGAATCGAGCAAGCCAAGGCGGGGTTTGAATGTAGCGGATTGATCACCCATAATTTGAATTGGGATGGAAGATAAGCAAAAGTTCCAATGAATGTTTCATCCCCCGGAAAGGAGAAAATTAGTTGGATCCTTGAACCTAAAGGCTCACAACCGTCATTGACATCCTCAACTAACATAGCTGCGAATGAGATAAGATTCCCTGGGCTATTTTGTCTTCTTGTACTGGGCGTTCAACCCATCAATAACATCCCGCGTAATGTTATACGCAGTGTCCTGCTGATAAATGAAGGAGGTGGACTCGTAAGCAAAAATGTAAGAATAGTTTTTCTGCTTATTATAATCTTTGAGGAAGCTTTCAATCTTCTTTCTCACATCTGATTTCAGATCTTCATTGTGTTTAAAGAGTTCCTCCTGCATCGATTGCTTGCGACTCTGATAATTTTGTTGCATGACAGCATATTCCTGTTGGGCTTGTTCACTTTCTGCCTGCGTCATCGCTGCACCTTTCTTTTGCCATTCTGCAATTTTTTTCTGGTAGCTCTTTTCCATTCCACTCAACTCTGCATTCATGGCATTTTCCTTTGCTTTTGCCTGCGTCATCAATTCCTTGAAATAGTCGTAATGAGCTTCGAGGGAATCAATATCGAAGTAGGCAATTCTGAAAGACGAAACAGCCTGCTTTTCAGTGGTAGCAGAGATCTTTTTAATCTGCTCAGTATGATTGAAGAAAAGAAAAAAGAGGACGCCGATCAGCAATAAGGAAAGTACGCTCAGTATTGTGGATAATTGTTTCATCAGAGTTTTTATGCAAATTATGTCCTTTGAATAAGAATTGGAAGGTTCCGTTTTGTGAATTAGACGAATTTTAACAACGGCTAATCAACCAGTTGTCCTCCCGGGATGAACGCGACTTGATAATTTTTTATTCGCTCAAAAAGCAAATAGGAAGCAATGAATTGCTTCCTATTTCTTTGCGAGGTATTAACTTTTCGATTATTCTTCTTCGTCAAATTGCATGGCTTCGCGGGAAGTTTGCAGCAATTCGTATTCTTCCTTACTGCCCACAACCATGTTTTCAAATTCACGTAAACCTGTACCTGCAGGTATCGGATGGCCGGTAATCACATTCTCTTTCAATCCCATCATCTCATCCGTTTTACCCTGGATGGCAGCAGATGACAATACCTTCGTTGTTTCCTGGAACGAAGCTGCAGAAATCCAGCTCTGTGTTCCCAAAGAAGCTTTGGTTATTCCGAGCAGCAATGGAGCTGAAGTAGCTGTATTTGCATCCCTGAATTCAGCGAGCTTCTTGTCGCTTCTTCTGAGAATAGAATTCTCTTCTCTCACTTCACGCAGGCTAACAATTTGACCGGGCTTCAACTTCGCGGATTCACCGGCGTCAGTAACAACTTTCTTGTCAAAGATCCAGTCATTTTCATCGATGAATTCTGATTTATCGACAGTTTCTTCTTCAAGGAATCTTGTATCTCCCGGATCAACAATATTCAATTTGCGCATCATCTGGCGTACGATCACTTCGATATGTTTATCGTTGATCTTAACGCCCTGCAGACGATAAACTTCCTGGATTTCATTCACCACATATTCCTGTACTGCGAAAGGTCCCTTGATCGAGAGGATATCCGCCGGAGCAATCTGTCCGTCGGACAATTGAGATCCTGCCTTTACAAAGTCACCATCCTGAGCAAGGATCTGACGAGTCAACGGCACCAGGTATTTCTTCACCACACCATCTTTTGCCTCTACAATGATTTCACGGTTACCTCTCTTTATATTTCCAAAAGTTACCACACCGTCGATTTCAGATACAACAGCTGGATTACCCGGATTACGCGCTTCAAAGAGCTCTGTTACTCTTGGCAAACCTCCGGTGATATCTCTCAACTTGCCCAACACACGTGGGATCTTGACGATCACCTGTCCGGCTTTCACTTCTTCATTTCCTTCGATGATAATATGGCTGCCAACAGGAAGGTTATATGATTTTATTTCTTTAGCACCTTCGATGACTACAGAAGGGATCTTCGTTTTGTCCTTGGTTTCGATAACCACTTTTTCACGGTGTCCTGTCTGTTCGTCTGCTTCCTCTCTGTAAGTGATACCTTCAATGACATTCTCAAACTTCACCCTACCGGCAATTTCAGCTATCACTACATTGTTGAAAGGATCCCAGCTACAGATCACATCACCTTTATTAACTTTCTGACCGTCTTTCACAACAAGTGTTGCTCCATATGGAACATTATTGGTGATCAGGAGTCTGTCATTTTTCAAATCCATAATTCTGACTTCACCCGTACGACCGATAACAATATTGACTTTGCTGCCATCATTTGTTTCTGTAGCAACTGTTCTTAATCCATCAAATTGAATAGTTCCATCGAATTTTGCGGTCAATGAAGATTCAACAGATGCAGAGCCCGCAACACCACCCACGTGAAAAGTACGAAGTGTCAACTGCGTACCTGGTTCACCGATAGATTGCGCAGCGATGATACCTACTGCGTCACCTTTCTGAGCTGTATAGCCGGAAGCCAGGTTCTTTCCATAACATTTCACACAAACACCGCGCTTACTTTCGCAGGTAAGTACCGAACGGATTTCAATTGCTTCAATTCCTGATTCTTCAATCCTCCTTGCTATTTCCTCAAAAATTTCTTCACCAGCTCTTACGAGTAGCTGATCATTTTGCGGGTCGTAAACATCGTGAAGGGATGTGCGGCCCAATATTCTGTCATATAATGGTTCGACTATATCTTCATTATCCTTTAAAGCAGAAGTAGCAATACCTCTTAAAGTACCACAATCCTCTTCAGTAATTACAACATCTTGTGCAACGTCTACCAATCGACGGGTCAGGTATCCGGCATCAGCTGTTTTAAGAGCCGTATCGGCCAAACCTTTTCTGGCACCGTGCGTGGATATGAAATAATCCAACACGTTCAAACCACCTTTGAAGTTTGACAGGATTGGATTTTCAATGATTTCGCTTCCGGTGGATCCTGATTTTCTTGGCTTCGCCATTAGTCCGCGGATACCAGCCAGCTGCTTGATCTGTTGCTTGGAACCACGCGCACCAGAATCAAGCATCATGTATACAGAATTGAAACCTTGTTTGTCAGTACTCAATTCACGAATGAGCGTTTCAGTGATGCGTGTGTCAACACGTGACCAGATGTCGACAATCTGATTATATCTTTCATTATTGGTGATCAATCCCATGTTGTAGTTATCCCACACTTCATCTACTTCGCCCTTCGCATTCTCTAATAATTCTTCTTTATTGTCAGGGATGATCAGGTCATTAATGTTGAACGACAATCCACCTCTGAATGCCATCCTGAACCCGAGTTGTTTGATATCGTCCAGGAATTTAGCGGTCTTCGGAACGTTCGTCCATTTGATGATGTCACCAATGATTTCACGAAGTGATTTCTTTGTCAATAAGGCATTGACATAACCTGCTTCCGCAGGAACGTGCTGGTTAAACAGTACGCGTCCGACTGTCGTTTCAATCAATTTAGGCCTCAATTCATCGGCTTCATTTCTCACGTTCACCTTCACCTTAATGTAAGCGTGAAGATCGACCTGGTTCTCGTTATATGCAATGATCACTTCTTCGGGACTGTAAAAGGCCTTTCCTTCACCCTTTACTTTTTCCTTTTCAGTTGATCTTTTTCCTTTAGTTATATAATACAAACCCAAGACCATGTCCTGTGAAGGAAGCGTAATGGGCGTTCCATTTTGCGGATTGAGGATGTTGTGGCTCGAAAGCATCAGCAGTTGAGCTTCCAGGACGGCAGCACTACTCAACGGAACGTGCACGGCCATCTGGTCACCGTCGAAGTCGGCGTTGAAAGCTGTACAAACCAATGGATGTAGTTGGATAGCTTTTCCTTCGATCAACTTTGGCTGGAAAGCCTGGATTGATAACCTATGCAATGTTGGCGCACGGTTTAGTAAAACAGGATGGCCTTTCAAAATATTTTCCAGGATATCCCAAACGATTGCTTCTTTGCGGTCCACCAGTTTGCGGGCAGACTTAACCGTTTTTACTATTCCTCTTTCGATCAGTTTTCTTATGATAAATG
>PSRA01000015.1 GCA_003175695.1 Bacteroidota bacterium
AGGTTAAAGATGGAATGTTCTTTATCAAGTAAGTTATCGCTGGGGCTGATGGCAAATGGGCTATGGCCCTCATCCCAGTCTCCGCCAATGTCCTTATTGTCCACTCTTGGGGCGTAGATCATATAATGTGGCATCACTGAATTGCTCAATCCGTCGCTCGCTTGCCCACGGTTTAAAGGACTCAGCATATAAGATATGCCTGTCCTGGAAGGTCCCTTATATCTTCCATCCTTTATTCTTTTTAAGACCGTATCCCTTATTTGCGCGGGACTATATTTGCCGGTAGCCCTCATGGCAGCCACATCAAAATACACCGCTACAAAGGTCTTTGTGCCTTCTTCATCGTAGCTCATAGGGGAATACACGTCGGGCAGGAATTCGGCCTTCTCCCATTGAGTCCGCATCACAAAAGAGGAGAAGCCGTTCGAACCTTTACGTGCCATATAATAACCTTTATCAGGGTCGAGCAGATAGACGGTAGCAGCGTCGCGGAGGCGTGGCGGAAGGGAGCTTAGGGCAAATTCTGTTTCAAGAGCGGGAGGCATTTTTTCAAGCTTCCAACCCTGTGTCGACTGCCCGAAGCTGGTAGAGATCCCGGCTGTAGCGATGATTAGCTGCGTGAAAAGTTTTGAGATTTGCATGTTTGCATTTTTAATTGTTTGAATCCAGATTGATACGCTTGGCAGTTTTAGCAGAGTGCGGACAACCTATTCCACTGGGAGGGTATTGTATCAAAGCTTGCTGCATTCAAAGGACAGCAAGCAGTTTTGCCCTCTGTAATATGCAAGTAGTTACTTGCAAATATATGCAAGTTTTTACTTGCGCAAAATATTTTTCACTTTTTTTGGAATTATCTGCCGTCCTGGATTCCCAAGAAAGACCAAAAGTAATCCCCACAATCTCAGATCCTTAAGGGCTCCAGGGCATGGCATGATTTTTCTGGCCGCATATGAGGTGAAGAGGCAAAGCAATTACGCGATTAACCATTTTGTTTAATCTAAAAATTCAAACTTATGTTACGCTGGGCAGTTATTTTTCTGGTTATTGCTATCATCGCCGCAATTTTTGGTTTCTTCGGCATCGCTGCCAGTGCAGCGGGTATTGCGAAAGTTCTGTTCTTTATTTTTGTCGTGCTTTTCGTCCTGATGCTGGTTTTGCGAGGAACAAGGAGGACTATTGACTGAGGTGCCGACGAAGATGAAAATTTTGTCGGCGACACGACATGACTAGCTGAAGAATTGGATTGGTGTACCTGATGAGAATTTGACAGATTTTAATTTTTTAAAATAATCAGTCCACTAACATTGCCGGGTAAACCGGCAATGTCATTTAGATGCCAGATCGCCTGAATTTTCCGATCCAGACTACCATTTTCTTCATTTTTTAAAGTGATGATTATAATTAGCCCACATCCTGAAATGAGAGAGGCAATAATTTTCCCATCTCACACAACACGAACCGGCGGCTTCTAATTGGAGTTCGCCTTTTCAAAGAATGCAAAAATCTATTGAAATCTTTTAATTGGTTATTGACAGCGCTGGTGTTGACAGGGCCTTACTATGATCTTTAGATCAGTTTGGCTAATATTTCGCTCTGCCTTAATTTGAAATTAGTTTTTTATACAATATGAAGACTGTTTGTGCAATTTGAATTACCAGTGTATCTGATAGGGAATAAAAGGAAGAACATGAAAATAAATAGGAAGATGATTGTGGGTGCTATTTTAAGCATGGTAGGGGCATTTATTATTGATTATCCTATTATCAGGCATATTGACCAGAGAACATCATGGCTTATTCAATTACTTGGACTGACAATATTTGTTTGCGCGGTCATTTTCATATACCAGGGGAAAAGGCAACAAAAGCAGAACAGGGAGGAGAATAATTTGTGAGAAAATGTATCTTGGAGAGACCTTGCTAAAGGGTGGCAGAGCCGTCATTACCACCGCGGATCAGAAGTTCGTCTATGCTTGCCCGTTCTGGGCAACTCTTTTAGTTTCACCCATTTTCATTTATCAAGTTAACCTGCTGATTGAGGAGAATTTCTTTGCCGCATATTTTGAAACCTCACCGCTATTGTTATCTTGGGGCCACTCTAAATCTGAAACATGAAAAAGTCGCTTAACGAAGTTGCTGTTTCTGAAGCGTCACCATCGGCTAAATGTTCGTCTGGTAGCGTTAGAAATAATTTCTTTCCATATCCTCCAACAAACCAATATGTGTAGCCTTCCAGCCTAGCTGGTCCTGCGTTTTATAGCTTGTTGCAGGATTATCGAACGTGATAAATCTACCCATCCAATCAAAATGTTCCGTGGCTTCTTCCGGAGTTATCGATTTGACCGTGACGCCCAACTTTTTGCTAATTAAGCCGGCAATATCCCTCAAAGCTATTCCCTGATCTCCAACTGCATTGTAGAGCGCACCTTTGTCAGACTTTTCTAATGCCAGGCGAAACAAACGAGCAGCATCCAGGCGATGAACGGAAGGCCACCGATTGTTTCCATCGCCGACATAAGCAGATATTCCTTTTTGCCTGGCGATACCAATCAGAACAGGAATAAAACCCTTGTCACCCCGGTCATGGACACTGGGCGGCAACCGAACGACCGATGCATGCACGCCCTCTTTCGCCAGTTCCATGGCCGCAACTTCTGATGCTCTCGGAAGTGGCGGTGCGGCATCTGCTTCGGTGACAAATCCGTTTGTCCTTGCTACGCCTAAAATTCCGCCTGTAACTATCAATGGCTTGGACGTTCCTTTGAGGGCTTCTCCCATGGCCGCGATCGCTTCTTTATCTGTCTCTGCAGCTTTTGCATATTGGTTGAAGTCGTGAATAAAAGCAGTATGAATTACGCCGTTTGCCATGGATGCACCATTCCTGATAGCTTCCAAATTGTTGAGGCTTCCTTTTAAAACTTTTGCGCCAGCATCCTGAATTGCCTTTGCTGATTCGTCTGATCTCGCGAGGCCAATTACATCATGGCCTGCTGACAATAACTCCTTCACGATGGCAGAGCCAATGAAACCTGAAGCTCCCGTAACAAAAACTTTCATGTAATTATTATTTAATTATGAACATGTAAGCAAAACTACACTCCACTACGGCCATCCAGCAAGGACATTTGACGCAATTTTGAATATTTCATTTTGCTTAATTTTATTACTATGAAGCCAGACTCAATATTTGAAGCATTTGAACTTTATATTGAAAAAATGATTCCCGGGATAACTCTAAAGCAAGTCGGCCTAATGCGCGCGCAATGCATGACCAGGAAACTGCGGAAAAAGGAAATAATATTACGGGAAGGAGAGGTGAGTTATTATAAAATTTATGTTGCGAAAGGTTTATTGAGGAACTATAGTATTGGTGAGAATGGATATGAATATATTGTGCGTTTTGCAGATGGCGGTAACTGGACGACTGACCCTGAAAGTTATTATAGTGGATTGCCATCCAACTATAACATTGATGCCATTGAACCTTCGGAAATTGTTATGTTCGATCACAATGCATTTGAATCATTAAAACAACAAATTCCTCCGCTCAGCGCGTTTTCTGAAATGGTGATCACCCGCAACGCAAGCCTCACTCAAAAACGTGTTTTGATGAATATAGTAGCAACTGCGGAAGAAAAATACATTGATTTCATGAATACGTATCCGGAGATCTTTCATCGCGTTCCATTGCACATGATAGCCTCCTATCTTGGAGTCTCCAGAGAAACACTTACAAGAGTAAGGCAAAGCTTAACTGTCAGCTGAGCTGAATTTCTTATTGTAGATCATCACCTGCTTTGGCTTCCAGCAGCGTTGCTAACTTTTATCGTTGCTGAATGGTTACATTTAAGAAGAGAAATTGTTGTCTAAATTTCTACTTGGCAATTATGAAAAATAAAGTTTGGTTCATTACCGGCGCATCCAAGGGATTCGGGTTTGAAATTGCAAAGGCTGCTTTGGCAATCGGTGATCGGGTGGTGGCAACCGTTAGGAAGAATGCTGGTGAATTAGAAGCGGAGCTCAAAGGCGGTGACCGGATACTTGTAGTCACCCTGGATGTTACCAACGAAAAACTGGTGAGGGCCGGCGTTCAATCAGCAATTGAGCGATTTGGCCGAATTGATGTGTTGGTGAACAATGCAGGGTATGGATTGCTCGCCGCCACGGAAGAGGCTTCCGACGAAGAAGTCAGGAAACAGTATGATACTAATGTTTTTGGTCTCCTCAATGTAACCAGATCGGTGCTGCCCCAGATGCGCAGGCAGTCATCGGGCCACATCATCAACATGTCATCCATGTTTGGATACCTTAATAACACGCCCGGGTTCGGATTATATGGTTCGACAAAATATGCAGTGGAAGGAATTTGTGAAGGGCTTGCCGCTGAACTAAAGTCCACCGGGATAAAAGTGACTGCAGCAGCGCCCGGACTTTTTAGCACTGAATTTGCGTCCTCAGAATCTTACCAGCGTTCATCCGTTATTCTTGATTTTTATGAACCAACAGTGGGTGTGATCAGAGACCGAATGGGTCAGGTTCATGGGCACCAGCCAGGTGATCCGTCGAAACTTGCCGTTGTGATAATGAAATTGGCAGCCAGTGAAAATCCTCCTTTGCACTTACCAATTGGAACTGATTCTGTAAAAAGTTATCGCAGAAAAATATCAGTGATGAATAAAGAAGTAGAAGAATGGGAATCCATTTCGACCAGCACGGACCATTAGCATGATTTGAATTTTGACGATCACAGAAAGCAGCAGGTTGAATTGACCTGCCGCGTTGCAAAGGAACAAAGCCCGTCTACGCTAAGGCTTCGGCGGGCAGGTGAAAAAGTAGGTATCAAACTAACGTTTCGTGAGAATGATTTCTATTCTGTAAGTAGCAACATCACTCTTTACATGCAAAGTGGTGCTGGAGAGCTCCACGATTACATACAATTCGCCACAATCGCATTCATTATAACTCATTGAAGATACGCTTTGAGTAATAGGTTAGTTGCTCTTAATGCGCCTGCTCCTCGAATAATAAGCGCCAATACAATTCGAAAATTCTGGATTTAGCTGGCATGCCAATTGTTGTCAACAATAAAAAGCTATATGCCTGATAAAAAAACCATTGAAAAAGCGCGCAGAGATAAACAAATGGGCAAATCTCCAGGCACGCAAGCAGGCGAATTTGTTCGCAAAGAAATAGAAGACATCCGGAATGGAAAGCATGGAGCAAGATCCGCCAAACAGGCCATTGCGATTGGCTTGTCAGAAGCTAGAAGAGCTGGGGTCGATCTAAAACCACCTGCAAAAGGAAAGACATCCGAGAAGACACGCAGAAGTGCTGAACAAGCTTACAAAAAAGGTCAAAGGCATGAACCTATTTCTCAAACAAGATCACGGGCAAGAGAAAATGCATTAAAGAGGGAGCCTACTTCTACAGTCTCTCATGCTGCACTTTCAAGACAAGCCCATGATGCCGCGATGAATCGTAGTTCTGCTGAGCGTTCCGCCTCCGCCCGCAAAGCGTCACAAACTAAAGGTGCCCGCGGACGATCAATAGCAGCGCAAAAGGCCGCGCGAACAAGGGGAAGGCATCATTGAAAAGGATCACTCAGTCAACTTTGCGCTCACGGAAAACGCGCTCTTTTCTAACAAATTTTGGCCTTTCGTGTGATCGGGTATAGAAATTGTGAAGCTTTGATTATTTAACTTAAAAAGGTGCCATATGTCAGTTGTAAAAGTAATCGAAGTCATTGCGTCATCTGAAAAGAGTATTGAGGACGCCCTTCATAACGCTGTTACCGAAGTTTCAAAGACGATCCATAATGTTGATTCGGTATTTGTGAAAGATATCAAAGCGCACGTTAAGGATGGTAAGATCACGACTTTTGGACTGATTTGCAAAATATCTTTTAGAATTGACGACAAAAACCGGGAGAAGAAATAAAGTACTGTAAAGATATTCCCTAAAGTTCCAAAGACATACGTCGCCTGACGGGCAACTGAGAAAATTATTGCCACGGAGCGTGCAAGAATTGCAACAAAATTGCCGGCATGGTATATTAATTCTTTGCTAGCTTATCTTTTTCGGGGACTGCAACTTCAATATTGAATCACTTCCGGCATTTTCACAGCTGTAATGTCCAACTTTTCGATTTCTGGCGTCTTACTGAAGAGCTCTGACGATCTTTCTGCAAGTGCCTTCGCTATTTTACCCGAGAGATGCGCTTGCCTTGCATTTTCATCGGGAAATGTATCAAAAATGAAAAAGGTGGATTGATCCAATTTTAATGCAAACCATACTGATGTATCGGGTTCATCTGAAACTGCAGGCAGGGCATCGCGAAGAAATTTGTCGACCTCTGCTTCCTTGCCTTTCTTGGCCTGCAATCGAACTAATAAAGCGTATTTATCCATATGCTTCTATTTGTAAATATTGCTGCAACAACCATTCCCAACAGAGAGAAAATTTGGCTGAATTTCTTTAGCTCTCTTTACGTCGCTGTACCCTGGATAAATGAAACAAAAAAATAAAGCAAAGATCGCCTTCTGCGCAAATTCAATCGATTGAATTCGACCTGTGTTATTTCATTTGTTTCGCACAAATTCGCCGGGTCAGTTTTTGTTGAGATAAAGACGTTGGTTGGAAGAGTTTTTCTGAATCGCGGTTAGACTTTCAATGGGCACGGTGCCCTAATTGCATATACAAATACCCCCAGATTCTTAAAGGTTAAACTTTAAATTTTAGTTTTCTCAGATAAATGTTTACATTTAGGTGTCACAAGAGCTTTACCTACGAGATTTTAAATTCCAAACCTATTATTATCACTGGTTGCCCACGATGGATTCTCATCGTCCTAGCAATCATTTAATCCTCTGTATCAATTCTTTCAAGTTGATGATATGCTGATTGAATTGTACCCTGAAAGAAAACTCACTATTTCCTTATTTCGTTAAAATGTGAGAAGATTCTGAGGCGTGGCATTAACCCCCAAGGCCCATGAACCGTTATTTGTCTATTTCCAGTCACAGGAAAACTAGTCTGCTTAAGGTAACTTTGATTGCCTTATTATTCCTGCCTTTTTATTCCCAAAGCCAACAGTTAAGTATAACCGATTTTGCCATCATGGGAGGTAGTGCTACACCTCAGCCTGGTGCAAGTACTCCTGCAGTGCCGGGAAGAGCCGTCCAGTTAGGATCGTCCACAAACATCCAGGGAGGGGCGGTGGGAAGTTTCATCCTTGTAACGACGACCGGAAACACAGTTATCAATGCAAATGTTTATAGCAACGGAACCGTTCAATTGACAAATAGTAATACCGTTACAGGGAGAATTGCGGTTGCCAATTCATCGTCAGCAGGAGGAAATGTATTGTCAGTAGGTTCCAATGCCAGCATTGGTGGTAATATTGACGTGAATGGAAATATTCTTATTGGTGGGGGAAGCGTGGGAGGGATGGTTACTCATCCCGTCGGAACAACTTATTCCGGACCCCTCCCCAAGCTAGGAGAGAATAAAGCTGCTCCATCCCTTCCGACAATGCCGGCATTTCCGGCAATTACGAATTTTCCGGCTCAGGGAGCTTCGAATATCACTTCATCAGCAACCCTTCTTCCCAATCAATCTTACGGGAATCTGACTTTGACAGGAAATAGTACAATCACGTTGTCAGGTCCCGGGGTGTATACTTTTAAATCCATTCAAAATTCCGGCAATACAAACAACTTTGTTTTTGATTTCAAGAATACATCATCAGGAAATTTCTTGATTTATGTGTATGGAGACGTTAATTTGAATAAGGTAAACGCCAGCATAGTCAACGGTGGTGATCCGACCCGGATTTATTCCGAAACACATGGAACAGGCAGCAGTTCTTCCAATGGCTATACGGCCTGGAATATTGCAAATGGTTCGTCGGGAAACGGCGCTTCCAAATGGTTGGGTTCAGTTTGGGCGCCATACGGAGCCATTAACGTCGGATCAGGAACCGGGTCAACCAACCTAACTGGTGCTCTTTGGAGCGCCGTGCAGGTAAATCTCCAAAGTGGCGTAACGCTCAATTTTTCTCCCTTCAATTATTGCACACCACCCAACGCTAATGCCGGTCCCGATATGCAGTTGACTTGTACAGTACCTTCCGTACAGTTGACGGGCTCCTCAACCAGTTCGAATATTCCGAATATACAATACAGTTGGACTGC